>CAVHWJ010000067.1:0-6872 GCA_963639565.1 uncultured Prevotella sp.
CACAAAGAATTGTTAAAGCCGCCTATTGATACATGAAAATAGGCGGCTTTATTCTATTAACTGAGAGATTACGTAGATTTCGTTTTGAAGATTATCTATATAATCCATATATTTGCAGGGAGAAACTAACAATGCGTGGATATTTCATCACACGCCCCAACAAATACACAGATATGAAGAAAACGCTTATTCCCATTGCCTTGGCGTGTGTGGCGGCGAACACCCACGCACAGACGGCAAGGCAATGGACCTTGCAGCAGTGTATCGACTATGCCATAGCCAACAACATCACGCTCAAGAAGAAGTCGCTCTCGAAAGCGAGCGCGGCGGAAGACGTGAAACAGGCAAGGGCGCAGCTGCTGCCGTCGGTAAACGCCTCGACAACGCAGTCGATGGGCATCCGCCCGTGGCCAAACGAAACCACCGGCATGGTGAGCAACGGAACGGTGCAGCGCAGTGTGGACAAACTCTCCTACAACGGCACCTACGGAGTGAACGCCAACTGGACGGTGTGGAACGGCAACAAGAACCAGAACCAGCTGAAGCTGAAGAAACTCACCGAGGAACAGGCCGTTGCCGACTCCGCCGTTTCAGCCAAGACAATCGAGGAGAAGATAACGCAGCTCTACGTACAGATACTCTACACAACGGAGGCGGTGAACGTGAACAAATACTCCTACGAGGCGAGCCTCGCCAACGAGAAGCGCGGCGAGGAAATGGTGAAGGTGGGCAAGATGTCGAAAGCCGACCTCGCCCAGCTCACGGCACAGACAGCCACCGACAAATACGGCATCGTGGAGACGGAGAGCAGCCTCGCAAAATACAAGTCGCAGTTGAAGCAGCTGCTTGAGATTACCGACGAGAGTGCGTTCGACGTGGTAATCCCCGCGACATCCGACGCTGACGCTACATCCGACATACCGACGCTCACCGGCGTTTACGAGAACGCCATAACAAACCGCCCCGAAATACTTTACAGCCAATTCGGCATCAAGCAGAGCAACATGAACATCGCCATTGCCAAGGCAGGGTGGATGCCCACGGTGAGCCTGTCGGGGTCCGCCATGACGAGCACCTCGTCGATGACCGAAAACAACTGGGGCAACCAGATAAAGACGAACTTCAACCTCGCCGTGGGGGCGACGGTCAGCGTGCCTATCTACGACCAGCGACAGACAAAGACGGCGGTGAACAAGGCGAAGATACAGCGCGACAACGCGGTGCTCGAACTCGAGGACAAGAAGAAGCAGATATGGAACACCGTGGAGGGCTACTGGATCGACGCCAACAACAACCAGCAGAAGTTCATCGCCGCCAAGACCAACGTGGAGAGCGCGGAGACGAGCTACAACCTGATGAGCGAGCAGTTCAACATGGGACTGAAAAACATCATCGAACTGATGAACAGCAAGACGAACCTACTGAAGGCGCAGCAGAACATGCTCCAGAGCAAGTACATGACGATACTCTCGAAGGAGATGCTGAACCTTTACAACAAATGATTTAAAGAACAAAAAAGATAAAACACTATTATGAAAAAGCCAAGCAAAATATGGATTGGAGTGGGTGTCGTGGCAGTGGCAGCCATTGCCGCATGGTCATTGTCCGGGGGCAAGAAAGAGCAGAAAATCACCTTCGACACCGCCAAGGTGGCCCCAGCCACAATAAAGAACAGCGTGACGGCGACGGGCAACGTTGAGCCGGTGACATCGGTGACGGTGGGTACACAGGTTTCGGGCATCATTTCCAAACTCTACGTGGACTACAACTCAGTGGTGAAGAAGGGACAGATTATCGCCGAACTCGACAAGACGAACCTCATCAGCGAACTCAACACGGCGAAGGCCAACCTGGCAAGCGCACAGAGCACGCTGAACTATGAGACAGCGAACTACAAACGCTACTCCACGCTCTACAAAAAGGGACTGGTGAGCGCGGACGACTTCGACCAGGCGAAGCTCAACTACGAGAAGGCGAAGGAGAGCGTTGCGTCGTCAAGGGAGATGGTGCAGAAAGCGCAGACCAACCTGAGCTACGCCATCATCACCTCGCCCATCGACGGCGTGGTAATATCTAAGTCGGTGGAAGAGGGACAGACCGTGGCGGCAAGCTACGCCACGCCGGAACTCTTCACAATCGCCAAAGACCTGAAGGACATGCAGGTGGTGGCCGACGTGGACGAGGCTGACATCGGCGACGTGAAAGAGGGCGAGAGAGTGACGTTCACCGTGGACGCTTACCCGAACGACACTTTCGAGGGAACGGTGAAACAGGTCAGGCAGGAAGCCACCACGACAAACAACGTGGTGACATACGAGGTGGTTATCTCAGCCCCCAACAAGGAACTGAAGCTGAAACCCGGACTGACAGCCAACGTGACCATCTACACGGCTGAACGCAAGAACGTGTTGAGCGTGCCGACAAAGGCCCTGCGCTTCACGCCGACACAAGACCTGATCAAGGGCGCGAAGATTATCGACTGCAACGGCAAGAACAAGGTGTGGACACAGGAGAAAAACGTGTTCAAGGCTCACTCCGTGCAGATTGGCATGAGCGACGGCATCAACACCGAAATCCTCGGCGGCATCGGCAAGGGACAGGTTATCGTGACCGACGCGAAGGCCGTGGCGGAAGAGCCTGAACAGCAGGACGGCGAGCAGTCGGGCGAGAGCAGTCCGTTCGCCCCCAAAGGCCCGGGAAAGAAGAAATAAAACCCAAGCTTTAACGATAAAGCAAGAAGAATGGAAAACAAGAAAGTAGTAATCGAACTGCAAAACGTGAAGCGCGAGTTCCTCGTCGGCGACGAGATGGTACACGCCCTGCGCGGAGTGTCGTTCAAGATATACGAGGGCGAGTTCGTCACCATCATGGGAAAGTCGGGTTCGGGCAAGTCCACCCTGCTCAACCAGCTCGGCTGCCTCGACACGCCCTCAAGCGGAGAATACCTGCTCGACGGCGTGGCGGTGAGAACCATGTCGAAGTCGCAGAGGGCCGTGCTCCGCAACAGAAAAATCGGCTTCATCTTCCAGAACTACAACCTGTTGCCCAAGACCACGAGCATAGAGAACGTGGAACTGCCGCTGATGTACAACGCCGGAGTGTCGGCGAAAGAACGGCAGGAAAGGGCGATAGAGGCTCTGAAAGCAGTGGGGCTTGGCGACCGCCTCTACCACAAGTCGAACCAGATGTCGGGCGGACAGATGCAGCGCGTGGCGATTGCCCGCGCACTGGTGAACAACCCGGCGGTGATTCTCGCCGACGAGGCCACGGGAAACCTCGACACGAGGACGTCGTTTGAAATCCTCGTGCTCTTCCAGAAGCTCTACGCCGCCGGCAGGACGATAATCTTCGTGACCCACAACCCCGATCTGGCCAACTATTCCAGCCGCAACATCATGCTGCGCGACGGAAAGGTGATAAGCGACGAATACAACGAGAACATTCAATCGGCAGCCGAGGCACTGGCACAGCTGCCAGCTAATACAGACGAATAATGAACTACAGCAACTTATTCAAGATTGCGCTGCGCGCCATCGCCGCAAACAAGATGCGGTCGTTCCTCACCGCGCTGGGCATCATCATCGGCGTGGCGTCGGTCATCGCCATGCTCGCCATCGGACAGGGTTCGAAGAAGAGCATACAGGCCAACATCGCCGAAATGGGTTCAAACATGATAATGATTAACCCGGGCGCCGACCGCGGTCCGGGCGGCGTTAGGCAGGACGCGTCGTCGATGGAGACGCTGAAACTCACCGACTACCAGTCGCTGAAAGACGAGTGCCACTATATCTCGGCCATCAGCCCCGTGGTGAACAAGAGCGGACAGTTCATCTACGGCAACAACAACACGCCCTCGACCATCTACGGCGTGAACGCCGACTACCTGACGATACGCCAGTTGAGCGTGGACGACGGACAGATGTTCACCGACGACGACATCAAGTCGAGCGCGAAGGTGTGCATACTGGGACAGACGGTGGTGGACAACCTCTTCCCCGACGGTTCCGACCCCGTGGGACGCGTGGTGCGCTTCAACAGCATACCGTTCCGCGTGGTGGGAGTGCTCAAGAAGAAAGGCTACAACACCATGGGCATGGACCAGGACGACCTCGTGCTCGCCCCCTACACCGCCGTGATGAAGCGCATCCTCGCGCAGACCTACCTCGGCAGCATCAACTGCTCCGCCATTACCGAAGGCCTCACCGACAAGGCGACGGAGGAAATAACCAACATACTGCGCCGCAACCACAAGCTGAAAGACGCCACCGACACGCAGGAGGCTGACGACGACGACTTCAGCATCCGCTCGCAGGAGGAACTCGCCTCGATGATGAACTCCACGACGGACATGATGACTATCCTCCTCGGCTGCGTAGCGGGCATTTCGCTCATCGTGGGCGGTATCGGCATCATGAACATCATGTATGTGAGCGTGACGGAGAGGACAAAGGAAATCGGACTGCGAATGAGCGTTGGCGCGAGGGGCATCGACATCCTCAACCAGTTCCTCATCGAGGCGATACTGCTGAGTGTCACCGGCGGCATCATCGGCGTCATCATCGGCGTTGGTTCTTCTTACGCCATAAAGCTGATAGCCCACTGGCCGATATACATCCAGCCGTGGAGCATCATAATGAGCTTCGCCGTGTGTACCTTCACCGGTGTCTTCTTCGGCTGGTACCCGGCAAAGAAGGCCGCGCAGCTCGACCCGATTGAGGCTTTAAGATACGAATAAATTGGAGGGACGAAAGATGATACCCGACTCGCCGTACTACCGCAAGACGATAATAGCCATACACATCGCGGTATGGCTTATCGTCATCCTGTCGCCGCTGACGTTCTTCGACCGCGGAGACAAGTTCGGCATGGACAAGCTGATTCCCATGGTGTCGTGTCCGCTGCTGATGATGGCGGTGTTCTACACCATGTACCTCTACATCACGCCCCGGTATTTCTTCGGCGACGAGAAGCACAAGTTCTGGATTTACTCCGTACTGCTCGTCCTCGCCGCCGGGATTACGCTCCACGTGTGGATTACGTTCAGCCACAACATCTTCTTCAAACCGGAGCCGCACCGTTTCGGGCGCGGACACGGAGGTCCCGGGCCGAGACCGTCGATGGAGGTGTGGTTTCTGCTGCGCAACCTGTCGAGCATGGTGATAACGGCGGTAATCGCGGCGATGTCGGTGATTTCGATGAAGTGGCACACCGCCGAGGCTGCGCGGCAGGAGGCGGAACTGGCGAGGCAGAAAGCCGAGGTGGCGAGGGCCGACGCGGAACTGAAGAACCTGCGCAACCAGATCAACCCGCATTTCCTGCTCAACACGCTGAACAACATCTACGCCCTCACGGCGTTCAACCAGCAGAAGGCGCAGGAGGCGATACTGGAACTCAGCGGCATGCTGCGGCATATCCTCTACGACAACCAGCAGGAGTTCGTGATGCTCACCGACGAGGTGAAATTCATACAGAGCTACGTGAACCTGATGAAGATACGCGTGGCGAAGACGTGCGACATCAGCGTGGACGTGTGTCTTCCCGAACAGTGCGAGGTGAGGGTGGCGCCGCTGATATTCATATCGCTAATCGAAAACGCCTTCAAGCACGGCATCGGCGCAACGGGCAGGAGCTTTATCAACATCCGCCTCACCGCAGACGAAAGGCGCATCGTGTGCTCCATTGAGAACTCCAACTACCCCAAGGAACAGAGCGACAGGAGCGGACACGGCATCGGACTGGAACAGGTGGCGCGACGGCTGGAACTCTCCTACGGCAAGGACTATGCCTGGGAGAAGGGCGTGAAGGACAACGGCGCGGTGTATTTCTCAAAGATTACGATAAACGATACGAAACTCAGACAATAAATACTTAAACGACAGATAGACATGAATATAAACTGTGTTATTATAGACGACGAGCCTCTGGCTGCCGAACTTCTCGCCAGCTATGCCGAGAAAGTGCCGTTCATTGACTTACAGGGAACGTTCAACAGTGCCACCGAAGCGATAAAGACGATAAGGGAGAAGAAGATAGACCTGCTGTTTCTCGACATACAGATGCCGGAACTCAGCGGACTGGAATTTGCGCGCATCATAGGCAGCGAGACGAGGATTGTGTTCACCACGGCTTTCAGCCAGTATGCCATAGAGGGCTACAAGGTGAACGCCCTTGACTATCTGCTGAAGCCCATCAGCTTCGAGAAATTCCTTGAGGTGTCACAAAAGGCACTCGACTATTTCGAGAGCCTCAACAAGCAGAAGGCGATGAAAGAGGACCGCTTCATCTTCATCAAGAGCGAATACAAGCTGCAAAAGGTGAACTTCGACGACATCCTGTATATCGAGGGCGTGAAAGACTACGTGAAGTTCTACGTTAAGGGCAACCCCAAGGGCATCATGTCGCTGATGAACATGAAGAAGGTGGAGGAATACCTGCCCGTGCCGGAGTTCATGCGCATCCACCGCTCGTATATCGTACACATGCCAGAGGTGCAGCTGATCGACCGATTCAGGATTGTAATGGGCGAAAACTATCTGCCCATATCCGAGAGCTACAAGGACACCGTGCAGAAATACATCGAAGACCATACGCTGTTTTGAAACGGCGCAGACCAAAACACATAAAACGACACAAACACAACGAAGGTTCGGCTAAAGCCTTACCTTCACTCCGTGGCTTCTGAGATACGTCTTGAGGTCACGGATTTTTATTTCCCCGAAATGGAACACACTCGCGGCGAGGGCTGCGTCTGACTTGCCCTCCGTAAAGGTGTCAAGGAAATCCTTTTCGCTCCCTGCCCCACCGCTCGCTATCACGGGGATGCCGAGTTCGCCGTGCAGCCGCGCGAGGGCTTCGTTGGCGAAACCGCTCTT
>CAVHWJ010000067.1:7314-10955 GCA_963639565.1 uncultured Prevotella sp.
TCGCCCACCTCCCTGAGGTTCACGAAATTCACTCCCTTCACCGTCCTGCCGTTCTTCACGTCGAGACACGGTATTATCCTCTTTGCCAAAGTTGCCGTCATAACAGTCCTTTCTCTTTCAATTCGCTTTCGGTTATCCTCCCCTCGTAGAACGCCTTGCCCACCACAACCGACGGTATTCCAGCCCTGTCGAGTTCCACTATGTCGTCGGCGCAGGATATGCCGCCGCTCGCTATCAGGTTGATGTCGGGGAAGCGTTCCATTATCCTCGTATATAATAAGGTGGAAGGCCCGGCGAGCATTCCGTCCTTTGATATGTCGGTGCAGAGCACGTTCTTCACGCCCCTTGCGGTGTATTCCTCCAGGAAGTCCATGATGTCCACGCCGCTGTCGTCAAGCCAACCGTTCACGCTTATCTTCCCCTCGCGCACGTCGGCCCCGAGTATTATCCTCTCCGCGCCGTATTCTTCGAGGGTCTTCAGGGTCAGCGGTTTGTCGGTCACTGCCACCGAACCGAGGGTTATCAGTCCTGCGCCGCAGTCAAAGGCTTTCTTCACGTCGTCCGCGCTCTTTATGCCTCCGCCGAAATCCACCGTGAAGTTTGTTTCTGTTGTTATGCGCCGCAGTGTGTCGCCGTTCACTATGTGTTTGGATTTCGCCCCGTCGAGGTCCACCACGTGGAGACGCTTGAAGCCCATTGCCTCATAGCGTTTGGCTATGTCCGCCGGACTGCCGCTGTATGTCGTCTGCCGCGAGTAGTCGCCCTCCGTGAGGCGCACGCAGCGTCCGTTGATGATGTCGATTGCGGGAATGATGTTTATCATAAGATGTATGTCGTTCGGTTAAAGAATTTCTGCTGTTTATCGTTCCGCCTTGCAGAGGTTCACAAAGTTCTCTATTATCCTCTCCCCCACACGTCCGCTCTTTTCGGGGTGGAACTGCGTGGCGTAGTAATTCTCCCGGTGCAAGGCCGCGCTGTACGGGTGGATATAGTCGGCTGTCGCCACGGTGTCGCTGCAGAGCGGCACGTAGTAGCTGTGGATGAAATACACATATCTGCCGAGGGTGTCAAGTCCGTCGAAAAGGGGATTGTCCCGGCACGTGATTTCGTTCCACCCCATCACGGGGATGCGGTCTTCGCTGCTGCGGGCTTGGAATTTTTTCACGTCTGCGTCGAAGATGCCGATGCAGTCGGTGTCGCCCTCTTCGGAGTGGCGGCAGAGCAGCTGCTGTCCTATGCAGATGCCGAGCAGCGGCCGTTTCATGCTGCGTATCACGTCGTCGAGGCGGCGTTCCTTCAGGTATCTCATTGCGGAACTCGCCTCGCCCTGTCCCGGGAATATCACCCCGTCGGCTGAGAGGAGCGTCTCGCTGTCGTCGGTCAGCGTTGGTTCCACGCCAATCCTCTTCAGTGAGTTCACCACGCTGCACACGTTGCCGGCATTGTATTTCAGTATCGCGATGTTCATGTTTGTATCGTTACGGTATATGTATCGGCAAAGGTAATGATTAAGCGTGAAAATCTGAACCGAATATAACGGATTTATGACAAATTCGTGGATAATTCATGGAAATTGATGTCAAAACGAAATTTTATTCTTACCTTTGCCACGTCGTGTGCAATTTTCTTCCGCCACCTTTATATTTACGGTGGGGCGGATGAAGGCTGCGGAACGGCGGTCACGGGGCGGGATTTCGGTCGCCCTGCGGATAAAAGGAAATGTCATTAAAACGATTTATGGGAAACAAACTGGCAATAGTGGTGCCCTGCTACAAGGAGGAAGAGGTGCTCACTGAAACGACAAAACGGCTCAGCCGTCTCCTCGACGAATTGGTCGGGGGGGGGGGGGGTAAACCCCGACAGTTTTATTCTTTACGTAAACGACGGCAGCCGCGACCAGACGTGGCCTCTGATAAGCCGCTTCCACAAGGAGAACAAGTATGTCAAGGGCGTGAACCTCGCGGGCAACGTGGGGCATCAGAACGCGCTGTGGGCGGGTCTCACGGTGGCGAAAGACCACGCCGACATGGTGGTGTCGATAGACGCGGACTTGCAGGACGACGTGGACTGCATCAAGGAGATGGTGCGAAAATACCACGAGGGCTACGACATCGTTTACGGAGTGAGGAACGAGCGCAAGACCGACACATGGTTCAAGAAGAACACCGCGCTCGCCTTCTACCGGCTCATGGAAATGATGGGAACGAAGACAGTGTACAACCACGCCGACTTCCGCCTTATGAGCCGCCGCGCGTTGGAACATCTGCTCAGGTTCAAGGAGCGCAACCTGTTTATACGCGGACTGGTGCCGCTGGTGGGCTACTCCACCGCCAAGGTGTATTACGACCGTGCCGAACGCTTCGCTGGCGAGTCGAAATACCCTCTCTCGAAAATGCTCAACTTCGCCATCGACGGCATCACGTCTTTTTCCGTGAAGCCAATACGCCTTATCATGGCTCTCGGAATGTTGTTCCTGCTGATAGCGTTCCTTGTGCTCTGCTGGATTGTGTATTCTTACTTCGCCGGACACGCAGTCCGGGGTTGGTCGTCGCTGATGCTGTCGGTGTGGTTCTGCTCCGGCTGCGTGCTCACCTGCCTCGGCGTGGTGGGCGAATACATCGGCAAAATCTACGTGGAGAGCAAGGAGCGTCCGCGCTACAACATCGAGAGAATATTAATGGACTGACATTCTGAAACAAAAACCGTAACTGTTAAACAACAGTTACCCCAAAAACATAAAACCATAAAATGAACATACAAAAATTACCCCCCCAGCCCGCTGGCTGGACTTGACCAAGGACAGTAACAAATTCTTCCTGTTCTTCTTCTATTCCTTTTTCCTGCTTTTCTTCCTTTCACCCGACTCATACCTATATGACGTGTATTTCCGCTGCGACAGCGCATGGTTCTACACCTGTGGCAAGGCGTGGATGAACGGAATGGTGCCCTACGTGGATTTCGCCGACAGCAAAGGTCCGCTGCTATGGCTCATCTACGGCATAGGCTATCTGCTCAACTCACATTCATACGTGGGTGTCTTTTGGGTGAGCTGCGTGTTCTATGCGGTGTCGTTCACGTTTGCATATAAAATAAGTAGGCTGTATCTCGGGCGCAGGGCTTCATCACTTGTTCTGGCTTTGCTTCCGGCATTCCTCTTTTGGAAAAGTATTCATTACGAGGTAAGGGCAGAAGATTTCTGCAACACATTTATCTTCATTTCCCTGTATTGTCTTTGCAAAGTTCAGAAAGGAGTGGACAAACGCCAAATGTTCAAATATGCTTTTGTTGTTGGAGTGTGCATGACATGTTGTCTGCTTATTAAATGGAACGTGTTCTTCATGCTCGGGAGTATCGCACTTGCGGTTCTCTTTATCTCCGTTAATCGCATGAAAACGCTCACTGGACTGTGGGGAGGTCTCCTCGGAATCGTCGTTGCAGCTATTCCTTTTCTGATATATTTTGCAATACAGGGGAATTTCGGGGCTTTCATTTCGGAGTATTTCCTCAATAAAGCCTTAACTCCTCATTTTACAGTTAGATATATATTTCGCAATATAATAACAAACTTCATGAAGACAAAACTTTTGATTTCAATCGGAGTTTTGTCCTTTTGCTACAGAAACAAAAGCACATGGGGAATT
>CAVHWJ010000068.1:0-1365 GCA_963639565.1 uncultured Prevotella sp.
CGACGGCAAAGCGAACAAAAAAAAGGTGAAAAGCACGTTTCTTAGTGTTTTTATACCTAATTTTGCACATTGTAAAGTGTAACACGCTAAAAACATTCCTTTTTTTATGATAACACCCTCGGAGAAGCAAGCCATTCTCGAACTCATGCACAGACAGATTGTGCCGGCCATAGGCTGCACCGAACCCATAGCCGTGGCTCTCTGCGTGGCGCGCGCCACAGCACTCTTAGGCACACGCCCCGAAAGCGTGGCGGTGAGACTCAGCGCAAACATCTTCAAGAACGCCATGGGCGTGGGCATCCCCGGCACGGGGATGATAGGTCTGCCTATCGCGATAGCCCTGGGGACGATAGCCGGAAAGGCTGACTTGCAGCTGGAGGTGCTGCGCGACTGCTCCAAGGCCGACGTGGAGGCCGGCAAGGCTTTCATCGCCGAAAATCGCATAACGATAACATTAGAGGAGGAAGACACCGACAAACTCTATATCAACGCAGTGTGCAGCGGCGGAGGACATGAGGCGGAGGCGCGCATCAAGAGCGCGCACACGCATTTCGTGTTCCTGCGCCGGGACGGCGAGGTGAGCCTCAACGCCGAGGCGTGCGCCGCCACGGCAGTGGAGACAGCCGACGGCATTCAGCTCTCGCTCCACAAGGTGTATGAGTTCGCCCACACCTGCGAACTCGACGACCTGCGCTTCATCCTTGAGGCGAAACGCCTGAACGAGGCGGCGGCGGAGGCCGGGCTGCGCGAGAACTACGGCCACGAACTGGGCAAGACGCTGTGCAGTCCGCTCGGACACGGCATAATGGGCGAGAGCATCTTTTCGCGAATACTCTCCGCCACGAGCTGCGCCTGCGACGCGCGCATGGCAGGGGCGATGATTCCGGTGATGAGCAACAGCGGCAGCGGCAACCAGGGCATCTGCACCACGATGCCGGTGGTGGTGTTCGCCCGGGAGAACCACAACACTGAGGAGGAGCTGATACGCGCCCTGGTGATGAGCAACCTCACGGCTATCTACATCAAGCAGAACCTCGGCGCGCTGTCGGCACTGTGCGGCTGCGTGGTGGCGAGCACCGGCAGCAGCTGCGGCATAACATATCTGATGGGCGGCAGTTACGAGCAGATTTCGTTCTCCGTGAAGAACATGATAGCCAACCTGACCGGCATGATTTGCGACGGCGCGAAACCAAGCTGCGCACTGAAGCTCACCACGGGCGTAGGCACGGCGGTTCTGAGCGCGATGCTCGCCATGCAGCACAAATACGTCACCTCGGTGGAGGGCATCATCGACGACGACGTGGACCGCAGCATACGCAACCTCACCGCAATCGGCAGCCGCGGCATGGACGACACCGACAGGTT
>CAVHWJ010000068.1:1562-3466 GCA_963639565.1 uncultured Prevotella sp.
AACCCCGTATCGTTCACCGTAAGCCAGAAACAGGTCTCCGACACCGAGATCGACGTTATCTTCAAGGGCAAGATCGCCGCCGGGTGGCACGTCTATTCGCCCAACATCCCTGCCGACGGCCCTATCCCGGCAACGCTCACGACCGAAAAGGCGGAGGGCGTGAAAGCCGTGGGCAAGCTCCAGGCCAAAGGAAAGGAGATTAAGGAGTATGACCAGATTTTCGGAATGCAGCTGCGCTATTTCGAGAACAGCGTGACTTTCGTGCAGCGTTACAAAATCACGGGCAAGACCTACAACGTGAAGGGCTACCTGGAATACGGAGCCTGCAACGACACGGGCTGTATGCCGCCAACCTCCGTGGAGTTCGCCTACAAGGGCAAAGGCCCTGCCGACGCTCCCGAGGCTAAGGAGGAGACGGCCGACGCTACGGTAGCGACGACCGCCGACACCGCAGCAGTGGCAACAGTGCCTGTGGCGGCGCAGGATTCGGCAAGCGTGGCTACCGCCGACGTGGCGAGCGACGCAAACCTGTGGAAGCCGGTTATCAACGAGCTGAAAGCCTTTCAGGACGGCGGCACAGCGTCGCACTCGCTGTGGTATATCCTCGCAATGGGTTTCGTGGGCGGTCTTCTCGCGGTGCTCATGCCCTGCATCTGGCCTATCATACCGATGACCGTGAGCTTCTTCCTGAAACGGAACAAGGACAAGAAGAAGGGAATACGCGACGCAGTGACCTACGGTATATCAATCATTGTTATATATGTACTGTTAGGATTCCTGATAACGCTGATTTCGGGCGGCAACGGACTTAACAGCCTTTCCACCAACGCCGTGTTCAACATCATCATATTCCTTGTTTTGGTGGTGTTCGCCGTGTCGTTCTTCGGGTGGTTCGAACTCGAACTGCCGTCGAAATGGACTAACTCCGTGGACAACAAGGCTTCTGCCACAAGCGGACTGGTGTCTATCTTCCTCATGGCGTTCACGCTGGTGCTGGTGTCGTTCTCCTGCACCGCGCCGATTATCGGACTGCTCCTCGCGGAGTTCTCCACATCGGGCAACATCGCCGCGCCGGCAGTGGGAATGTTAGGCTTCTCAGTGGCTCTCGCCCTGCCGTTCACGCTCTTCGCCATGTTCCCGGCGTGGCTCAAGTCTGCCCCCAAGTCGGGTTCGTGGATGAACACGCTGAAGGTGACGCTGGGTTTCGTGGAACTGGCGTTCTCGCTGAAGTTCCTCTCCGTGGCTGACCTCGCCTACGGCTGGCATATCCTCGACCGCGAGACGTTCCTCGCCCTATGGATTTCCATTTTCTTCCTGCTCGGCCTCTACCTTATCGGCAAGCTGAAGTTCCAGAGCGACGTGGTGATGGGCGAGAGCAAGCCGATGCCCGTGCCTTGCGTGATGCTGGGTCTGGTGTCGTTCGCCTTCGCGATATACATGGTGCCGGGCCTGTGGGGCGCGCCCTGCAAGGCTGTGGGTGCTTTCGCGCCGCCGATGAACACGCAGGACTTCAACCTGAGCACAAACGAGGTGAAGCCGAAATACACATCGTATGAGGAGGGCATGGCTGCCGCCGCCGCGCAGGGCAAGCCGGTGCTGGTGGACTTCACGGGCTTCGGCTGCGTGAACTGCCGCAAGATGGAGGCCGCCGTGTGGACCGACCCGCGCGTGGCTGAGAAGCTCAACGACGACTATATCCTCATCTCCCTCTACGTGGACGACAAGCAGCCGCTCGCAAAGCCTATCGAAGTGACGGTGAACGGACAGAAGCGCACGCTGCGCACCGTGGGCGACAAGTGGAGCTACTTGCAGCAGAGCAAGTTCGGCGCGCTGGCACAGCCCTATTACGTGACGCTCGACGCTGAGGGAAATCCCCTGAGCCGGCCGTTCTCCTATAAGGAGGA
>CAVHWJ010000068.1:3698-8058 GCA_963639565.1 uncultured Prevotella sp.
AGGCCGTGGGGGACGGTTTTTTAGTAAGCCTTTCAGTGGAGCGATTACCTCACTACCACCTTCTTGCCGTTTTTGATCACTATGCCTCGGGTGTTGTCGGGCACAAGCTGACCGCTTATATTAAAAGTCTTGTTGTTGGCGGTTGAAACGTTTTCTGCATCGGCGGAAACAATCCTTGTGGTGGGGGCGTCGCCCGTCACCTTGATGTTCTCAATGCCAAGTCTCAGTTTGGTGGTGTTGGCGCCAAGCCACTCAACGGCGAACTTGACGTTCTTGCCTTCGTAGAGACCAAGGTCGAAAGTCTCGGGATGCCATGTCGTGGCGTCGGTTTCCTCGGGGGCTGTCTTACTGCCGTACCCCTTGAGAGGCACACGCTCACCATCGACGTAGATGACGAAGGAGAGTGTGTCGCCCTCGTCCCATTCCTCGTAAGCCTCGTCTTTGCCGAACCACCCTGAACCCACAGCGTTGATGTGCCAGTCGAGCGTCACGGTGTTGTTCTTCGTAAGCTCTATTGTGGGCGACACGATAGAGTAAGTCTTCGTATTGTCGGTGTTCTCGCAGAAGATGAGGTTGTTGCCCTCAGTCTGGCTCTTCATCATGTTGTCCTCAGGGGTAATCACGCGGAAGCCGATATTGTATTCACCGTTGCCGGCAGTCCAGCCGCCGGGCAGCTGGTAAACGGGCGCGCCCTTCAAGTCCATGGTGTAAGGCACGGTGATGTCTGTAGAGGTCCACACCTGTGCGGTGTCGGCATCCTGTGAGAAACCAGTCTTCTCGTTATAGCTGTATGCTATGAAATAGTAAGACTTTGAAGAGTCCAGTCCGCTGAGTACGAATTCCCCTGCCTTGCCGAAGTAAGCCACCTTGCCGGCCTTGGTGTCCTGAGTGTCGCCGTTGGTGTAGGTAAGGTAGTCGCCGGCTTTGAGCGTGGCGTCGGGAGTGCCCGTGTAGGCGCGGTTGCCCATGGCGTCGGGGTTGAAAACGGAGTCGTTGTAGACCACCATCACCATGTCGTCGGCAGCGTTCGCGCCCACCGACATCGTGAGGCTCTTGTCGCTCGTGGAGAGCACCTTCAGCGCGCCCGGCTTTTCGGGAGCCGTGGTGAACGAGGTCTGCAGCGGGTTCACGGTGTTGTATTTCGGCGTGCCTGTTCCGTAGCTGTTGTAGGCATAAACAGTGACGGTGTAGTTGGTGTTGTGGTCGAGGTTGTCGGCCGTTGTTCCCCACATTCCCGCCTTACCGGCCAGGAGCACCTTGGCGTTGCCCAGTTCGTCGCCGGCCTCGTATGTCTTGCCGTCGGCGGGAGCCTCTGTCGGCGCGCCCTTGGAGATTGTCATCAGGTATTTGTCCACACCGGGAGCCTCGTCGAAGGTCACGATAGAATAAACCCTGTCCTTGTAGTTAAGCTCCGTCTGGATGTTTGTGGGCTGCACCTCAGGCTTCACTATATCGCCCGGGGTGTTCACCGTTATGGTATAGCCCTCGTCGAGCTTGGCGAGCTTGAAGCTCTTGTTCTCGCCGTAGTAGCTGTTGGTGGCGGTGAAATCGCTCCATGTGATGTAGTCCCTCACGCCGCCGCGCATACCGAGCGTCAGGCCTCCGGCAGACGTGCTTTCGTCGAATGAACTCAGTCCGTAGAACACGTACTTTACCTTTCCGTCCTTGAACAGGTGGATTTGCATGGTGTAAGTGCCGTTGAGAGCCTTTTTCCACGACTTTGTGTTGATGCCAAGGTTCTTCCACTCCACCACGAGTTCCTCGCCGTTGCTCTTATAACTGATTTCCAAGGGGCTGTAAGTCTCGCTCTCGCCCTCAGAGTAGCTGTAAGCCCACGAGTCGTAGCAGAAGATGGCGTTGTTGCCGCCCTCGCTGCTGCTGTTGATGAACGTGTTGTCGAACTCCATTTTGGTGTCCTCCGTCTCGGAGAGCTTTACGAGACCCTGCGACGACACTCCGAAATACTTGAACGTGCCGCCGTTGAAGGGGAAGTCGAAACCGATGGGGAAACCCTTGCCCTCGACCTTTTTCTCGGCACTCGTGCCGTCGAGGTAGAGCATGCACTGGTTCTCCACGGAGGAACTGATTACTGTCGCTTCCTTGTTTTCCACGTTCTGCGACGTGGTGGCCCTGTAGCCCCCTATCATCTGCGCGCTCGCCATGGTGGCGGTCAGCAGGGCGGCTATTGCCAGTAGATACTTCTTTTTCATTGTCCGTGTTGTTTTTATAGGTGAAAAAATTATTTTGCCACGTATTTCTTTCCGCCCTGGATGTAGACGTCGCCCTTCTTCAGGGTGGAGAGAATCATGCCGTTGATGCCGTAGCGTGTGCCGTCGGCGGCCTTGCTCACGGTTGTGCCGCTGATGCCGTCGGCACCGACCACCTTGCCGTCGCGCGTCATCTTTGAGAAGATGCAGCGCCGGGTCTTGGAGTCAAATGCCGAACTCTCGTCGTCTTCCACCCAGTAGAGCAGGATGGTGTCGTCGGCCTTGCTGTATGTGGAGGCGAGCGACTCACGGTAAGCCTCGGAACTGCGGAAATGCACGTTGGCCTCGCCGTCGGCCACGGGACTGCCGTCTTCCATGCTGCGCACGCTCATCACGTTGTCCACGTGCTGGTATGAGTAGAACTGCTGCCAGAAGCAGAGGAGCTTGCCGTCCTCGCCGAGCTGCACGCTGGCCTCTTCCAATGACTGCTGGGCGAGGGGCTGCAGCTGCTTGCCGTTGTCGCCGTAGACGAGTTCGCCGTCCTTGTTCAGCTTCTGCAGCGAGAGCTGCTGCCACTGCTGCTGGTTCTGCGAGAACTGGTCGAAGATGGCGTAGATGTCGCTGTTGTCCGCGCTGAACACGATTGAGGGGGCGTGTGCGCTCAGTTCCTCGTAGGAGAGGCGGATGTCGGGCTTGCCGCTCGCGTTGGTGAAGCGCGACGTGCCGTCGCTGTTGATGTATGCCAGGTAGGGGGCGTAGTAGCCCTCGTTGTTGCGGTCGTCGCTCCACGACACGAGGATGCCGTTGTCGGGTGTGGGATAAACCTTCATGCGTGACTGCAGGGCGGTGATGCTTCCCCAACCGCCGCCGTAGACCTTCACCTCGTTTGCCCAAGCCTTTGAACCGTCGGGGTTGTATTTCATGGCGCGGAGGTAGTACATGCTGCTGTAGGCGTAGAGCAGGATGAAGCTGCCGTTGTCTGAAGGCACCATATACGGGTATGTGTAATATCCGTTGGCCTTGTAAAGCCTCGTGTCGTCGAGTTTGTAGAGGCACTTGCCGTCCTTCGACACTTTCTGTATCTCCGTGGCATAGCCGCCGTCGCTGTCGTGCGTCCAGGCGAACGCCGTGCTGCCGTCGGAGAGTTCGCAGAACGTCATGCAGACAAGGTCGTTGTATGCCTTGCCCTCGTCGATGCTCACTCCGTCCTCGTCCCACACGCTCGTGCCGTCAGACTTGAAGCGGTATGCGGTGTAGGAGTTCAGCTTCTCGTCGGCGGTGGAGTTTCGGCAGTCCCTCACCACAAGCGTCACCGTGTTGTCGCTGTTGGCGCAGAGATACTGGTTCGTATCCGTCCAGCTGCGGTTGAGATAGCACGACACCGACTTACCCTCGTCGCCGAAGAGCAGTTTGCCGTCCTTGCTGATGGCCTGGAGGCGCATATCGTAGGTCGCGACGTCGAGGTCCTCCACCTTTGTGCTCGACGGGTGGAAATAGTAGTACCATATCGTGCCGTCGGGCGTAACAACGTATTCCTCAGCATAGCTGTTGGTTCCCATGGGCTTGGGCTGCACTCCGTACTCGCCGCCCCACTGTGCAGATGCCGTGAGGACACACAGCATCATCATTAAAGCCAAGTAGATCTTCTTCATAATAGCATCAATTTATTTGGTTATATTTTATCGTCTCGTGTCAGTTCATTTTGTCATCTTCTTTCCGTCCACAATGTATATGCCGCCCTTCGCCGGTGTGGAAACGCGCTGTCCGCAGAGGTTGTAAACGGCTCCGGCCTTCTTCTCCGCGCTTACGGCGGTGATGCCGTCAGACGACTTGGAGTAGTTGAAGAACACGCGGTAGCCGAAATCCGAAATCTCGTTGTTGTTCAGCAACTGGTTGCCGGCCTCATCGTAAATCTTCAGGTAGCCGCGCGGCGAGAGGATGCCGTTGCCCCACTCGTCGGTAATCTCGAAGCAGTACACGCCCTCGGAGGGGAACACTATCGTTTCCTCCTTTACCTCGGCCTCGCCGTCGGCGTAGGGTCCGTATTCTGCCACCGTCTCGCCCTCGGCGTTGAGCAGACGGAAGGTGTTGTCGCTCGCCTGGCGGTCAATCTTTATCATGGCCTTGAGGTTGCCGCTCACGTTTATCATCGC
>CAVHWJ010000068.1:8329-10949 GCA_963639565.1 uncultured Prevotella sp.
CCGTAGTTGCGCGAGGGGGCTATCTTGTATTCCTCAAGCGTCGCCCCGTCGGGGAGTTCCATTCCCGGGCAGTCCACGCGGCTGCCGTTCACGTTGAGCACTTGTTTGTCTGAGTTTATCACGTATGCCACAACCTCGGAATGAAGCGGGTCGGTGGCTATGGTGCCTATCTTCTCAGGCACGTCGTATTCGTAGTGTTTGGTGACGAGCGTCCCCGCCGCGCTCGTGGTCACCGTCTCGCCCCACGTGGGGGTGAACATGGCGCGGAGCACGTGGTTGTGTACGTATTCGTCCTCCATGTTGCCGCCGGCCTGAGGGCCAAGGATGCCGTCTTGCAGCAGACTCACGCAGAGCGACGTGGTGCCGTCGGCAACGCCGTTCACGTAATACAGCTCAACGTCGGCGGTGAGCTTCTTCGTTGCCTTGTCGTAATTGCTCTTCACCCAAACGTTCACGTCGACGTTCTCCTGGCACAGCTGGCGGCAGCAGATGAGCCAGTAGCTGCGGCTCAACACCTGTCCCAGTCCCTCAATGTTCCTGCGGTTCACCATTCCCATGGGCCAGGTGGAAACGCCGAAATAGTCGTTGATTTCCGTTCCCTCCGCGGTGCGGAACTCGGGCGAGTCGGACGCCTGGGGCACGGCGTACGGTCCGGCGTGTACCGCCACGGGGAATATCCTGTCGGGGTGCGACAGCTGTATCTTGGCGGCTATCTTGTGGCCGTCGGGGCAGTTGCCGCACTCGTAGCCGGTGAAATCCTCCAACAGCACGTTGGCCTTCTCCTGCGCCGTGCTCACGTTCTGCGCCGCGGCGCCCTGCGCCATTATCAGCATCGCGAACAATGCCGCTTTCATGTTCTTTCTCATCGTTGAAATCCTTTCTTCTTTTTGTTTCAAACTTCGTTTTCTTCTTCCGCAAACTCCGTTTCCGTGCGTTTACTGTATGCAAAATTAAGGATTTGCCCGAAACGGCGGCGCAAAATGCCCCGCATGGTGTTTTAATTTTATAAAATGCAAACGAAATAATGTTATTTGGGCAATAATCTTTGGCTATTCCTTATAAAATGCTACCTTTGCAAGGTAATATGTGAGAAAAATGAAAACCGTTCCAAAATACATACTGACACTTGTCACGGCGGCGTTTTGCCTCTTCCTTGCGTGCGGCGCACAGGCAAAGTCCGTGCAGAAGATTTACGACGAGGCGAACGCCAAATACGCCAAGGAGCGTTACCCCGAGGCCCTCGCCCTTTTCACCCAGGCGATGGAAAGGGCGGAAAAGGAGGGCGACACCAGGATTTTCATCGGAAGCATCGGGTATATCAGCAATATCTACAACACCTTCGGCGACGACAACGCGTGCCGCTACTATCTGCTCAAGGGCTACAAGGAGGCGAAGAAGGCCGGCGACCTGAGGATGCAGACGCGCTTCCTGCCCAACGTGGTGCGCTGTCTCGCCAGCATGGGGGAGATTGAGGAGGCGAAGAAATACTACAACGATCTGGTGGATCTGGTGGACGACGTGAACGACCTCAACACCCGGTATTACGCCACCTACTCCAAGGCCCTCATCCTGAAGGCGGAACTGCGCTACGACGCTGCCATCGAACAGCATTTCGAGGCTCTCGCCTTTGCGCGCAAGCACAAAATGGGGGATATGTTCTGCCTCTACCAGATGAACGAGATTGGCGACCTCTACGTGCGCACGGGGCAAACCGACGACGCGGTGGCGATGGGCGACAGCTGCGCCGAAATGTCGAGGAAGGTGGGGAGCCGCGAGATGCTGATGAACTCCTACCGCATCCTCGCCGACGCGTATATGCAGCAGCAGAGCAAGGACACGGCGCAGCGTTACCGCGACCTTTACCTCGCGTTGAAGGACACGGTGTATGACGCGAAGAAGTTTTACAGCGCGCGCTACAAACTGAGCGAATACGAGAACAGCGAGTACATACAGCGCGTGTCGCAACTCAGCGAGCGCGTGTCGCACAGCACCTACGCCATGATCGGCATGGGTGTGATAATCCTCGTTTTCATCGTGCTCGGATATGTGATTTACGCCAAGAACCGCCACCTGCACCGCACGCAGCTGCTCCTCATCAAGCGCAACGCTGACCTGGAGGAGCGCGAGAAACAGAACAACGACATCCTGAAGAAATACCTGGAGCAGACGAAGATGAACCGCCTCTCCACGCAGAAGGAGGACGGCGGTGCGGTCGCACGCGACAACGCCACCGGCGCGGCATCTCCAGCCGACGGCCACGACGACATGATGGACAACCAACTGCTCTGTCAGATTAACGACGTGATGGACAGGATTGAGACGGTGACGAACCCCGACTTCAGCCTGCAGATGCTCGCCGACATGGTGGGTTCCAACACTACCTACGTGTCGCGCGTCATAAACAACACCTACCACAAGAATTTCAAGACGCTTCTCAACGAGCGGCGCGTGCGCGAGGCGTGCCGCAAGCTGAAAGACCCCAGCCACTGCGCCAACTTCACAATCCAGACAATTTACGAGGAGGTGGGCTACAAGACCGCCTCAAGTTTCATCCGCGCCTTCAAGAAGATGTATAACATGACGCCCTCGGAATATCAGAAGCTGTCGCCGGAGGATGAGG
>CAVHWJ010000069.1:0-2614 GCA_963639565.1 uncultured Prevotella sp.
CCTCGACAGAATGTCAAACGAAAGCAAGCCAACTAAAATAAAGACAAAACTTTAAATGCACTAAATATTATGGAGAATTTCAATGAACAGAGCGTGCAGCAGGTGGACAGGTTCCTGAGGAAGGTGGCGCAGAAATTCACTTCTTCCGAAGAACCATCGGTGATTACCGACATCCACGTGAGGATTTCACCGGAGAGCGGCGACCTGATGGCGTTCGACGACGACGACAACGAGATAACGCGCTGCGTCGTGGAGGAATGGATAGACAACAAGGACGAGGACTTTTACTCTGCCGCCGCCTCGCTGCTCAGGAACCGAATTAAGGCGATGTCGGCTGAGATAGACAACCTGTGCCTCCTCAAGCCGTTCAGCTTTGTGCTTGAAAACGACGACAGGGAGCACGTGGCCGAACTGTATGTGGCTGACGACGACATAAACATAATAGGCGGCGACATAATGGACGGCTGGGACAAGGACCTCGACACGTTTTTCGACAAGCTGATGGCGGAATAAATGCAGGAGGGAACGCAAACGTTTAAGATTTAATAAATCAAAAAACAAACGCGCTCTTTTGTATTTTAATTTTATTTTGTTTGTAATTTGGAAATATAGTGCTACTTTTGCATTTGCTAACCCGATATTGCAAAATCGGATTCAAAAATTATGGGAAACAAGATAAAACACGTCGGTGTTGTCGAGGCAGTCGATGGTGAATGTGTCAGGGTGCGCATCGTCCAGTCCTCCGCCTGTGCGGCATGCAAGGCGGCAAAGCAGTGCCAGGCTTCCGAAAGCAAAGAGAAAACAGTGGATGTCTTTACCGGCAATTCAAACATATTCAAAACAGGGCAAAAGGTCACGGTCATGGCTTCATACGGTGTCGGATGGTACGCCGTCACGCTGGGCATGATTATCCCGATGTTCCTGCTCATCGCGGTGCTCGCCTCAATGACACTGGCGGGATGCGGCGAGATGCAGTCGGCGTTGGCGAGCCTCGCGTCGTTGATACCTTATTATTTAATACTATATATATTCAGAAAACAGATAAACAGGAAAGTGACTTTCAACATTGAATAACTAAAACAAATACAACTATTATGAATTTTATTTTGGTCGCACTGATTGTCTTGGGCGGTATCGCGCTGGTAGCAGCCGTGATACTCTACATCTGTTCCAAGAAATTCGCTGTGCATGAGGACCCGCGTATCGGTCAGGTAGCATCCGCGCTCCCGGGAGCCAACTGTGGTGGCTGCGGATTTGCCGGATGTTCCGGTATGGCCGACGCTCTCGTTAAGGGGGCAGACAAAGGGTCTATCGAGGGATTGTTCTGTCCTGTGGGCGGTTCCGCCGTCATGGGACAAGTGGCTGACTTGCTCGGCATCGCCGTGGCCAACACAGAGCCGAAGGTGGCTGTGGTGCGTTGCAACGGCACTTGCGAACTGCGTCAGCGTATCGCCGTTTACGACGGTCTCCAGACCTGTACCGCAGTAAATGCGTGCGGTGCCGGCGAGACTGGCTGCGGCTACGGCTGTCTGGGCTGCGGCGACTGCACCAAGGTGTGCCAGTTCGGGGCTATCGCAATCAACCCCGAAACTGGGCTTCCCGAGGTGGACGAGGAGAAGTGTACCGGTTGCGGCGCGTGCGCAAAGGCTTGTCCGCGCCACATCATCGAACTCCGCAAGAAAGGACCCAAGGGCCGCCGCGTTTACGTGCGCTGCGTGAACAAGGACAAGGGAGCCGTTGCCATGAAGGCCTGTAAGGCCGCTTGTATCGGCTGCGGCAAGTGCGAGAAGGAATGTAAGTTCGAGGCCATCACCATTGAGGCCAACCTGAGCTATATCGACCCGGAGAAGTGCCGTATGTGCCGCAAGTGCGAGGCAGCCTGTCCTACGGGCGCAATCGTGGCGGTTAATTTCCCTCCGCGCAAGCCTAAGGCTGAGACACCGGCTGCCCCTAAGGCGGAAGCCCCGAAAACGGCTGCCCCCAAGGCCGCTGAAACTTCCGTGGCAGAGACTAAGAAAGCTGCTGACACAACTAATGAAGAAACAAAAAAGGAGGCTTAAAAGATGAATTTGAGAACATTTAGAATAGGTGGCGTACACCCTGAAGAGAACAAGATAACGGCGGAGTCGGCCACACAGGTGGCGGCACTGCCCAAACAGGCCATATTCCCCCTTTCTCAGCATATTGGCGCTCCTGCTAAGGCTGTGGTGAAGAAAGGCGACAAGGTGAAGGTGGGAACGCTCCTCGCCGAGGCCGGCGGTTTCGTTTCCGCACCGATTTATTCGTCCGTTTCGGGAACGGTGTTCAAGATTGACACCGCCGTGGACGCTTCGGGCTACCGCAAGCCCTGTATCATCATCAACGTTGAGGGCGACGAGTGGGAGGAGACAATCGACCGCTCCGACAAGCTTGAGACGGTGGCTGCCCATCCCGAACTCACCCCCGAGGAGATAGTGAACAGGATTAAGGTTGCCGGCGTTACCGGTATGGGTGGCGCGGGTTTCCCCACGTTCATCAAACTCTGTCCGCCCCCCACGGCAAAGGCTGAGTGCGTAATCATCAACGGCGTGGAGTGCGAACCGTATATCACCGCCGACTACCGTCTTATGATGGA
>CAVHWJ010000069.1:3011-4591 GCA_963639565.1 uncultured Prevotella sp.
GACCTCATCGAGGTTTGCGGCGGACTGCCCGAGGGCGACAACAAGGTGCTCGCCGGAGGTCCGATGATGGGTAAGGCACTGACGACTACCGACGTTCCGGTTTGCAAGGGAACCAACAGTATCACCATACTCACCGACAGCGAAGCCAAGAGGAAGAAGCCCCAGGCGTGCATCCGTTGCGCCAAGTGCGTTTCGGCGTGTCCTATGGGTCTCGAACCGTTCCTGCTTGCCACGGCGAGCGCGTTCCACAACTGGGAGAAGGTAGAACAGGAGGACATCACCTCGTGCATCGAGTGCGGTTCGTGCCAGTTCACCTGTCCTGCACACCGTCCGATGCTCGACAACATCCGTCAGGGCAAGTCCACGGTAATGGGCATCATAAGGGCGAGAAATGCGAAGAAATAACGGCGGCTTTTCGTCTTTCAAAAGATAGAGATTTCAAAACAAATGAAACAGTGCCGGCAAGGGGGATTAGCTCCCATGTCGGACTCAAGAAGAAACAAAACAAAATGAGTAAATTAATCGTATCATTATCGCCGCATGCCCACGGAGCGGACAGTGTGGAGCGCAATATGTACGGGGTCCTCATCGCTTTGATCCCCGCGCTTCTCGTCTCGTTCTTCTATTTCGGCATCGGTTCAGCAATAGTGTGCCTCACGAGCGTGGCAGCCTGCGTGTTCTTCGAGTGGGCAATCACAAAATACCTTTTGAAGAAGGAGTCCACCGTGCTCGACGGTTCAGCGATACTCACCGGTATCCTGCTCGGCTTCAACCTTCCGTCAAACCTCCCCGTGTGGATTGTAATCATCGGCGCGCTGGTGGCTATCGGCATCGGCAAGATGACGTTCGGCGGACTCGGCTGCAACCCCTTCAACCCGGCTCTCGTGGGCCGCTGCTTCCTGCTCGTGTCTTTCCCCGTGCAGATGACTTCATGGCCTAAGGTGGGACAGCTCCTCAGCTACACCGACGCTCAGACAGAGGCGACCCCCCTGAGCATCATGAAGACCGCCATAAAGAACGGCGACCCTGGCGTGCTCAACCAGTTGCCCGACTCTCTCACCATGCTGCTCGGAAACACCGGCCTTAACCACGGTGCGGGAACAATCGGTGAGGTTTGCGCACTGGCACTCTTGATAGGTCTTGCCTATATGTTGTGGAAGAAAATCATCACATGGCACATCCCCGTGAGCATCCTCGCCACGGTGTTCGTGTTCAGCGGACTGATGCACCTCGCAAACCCGGTTTACGCCTCTCCGGTGGCTGAACTCCTCAGCGGCGGTCTCATGCTCGGAGCGATCTTCATGGCAACCGACTACGTTACATCGCCGATGACCCCTAAGGGACAGCTCATCTACGGCGTGGCGATAGGTTTCCTCACGGTGGTAATCCGCAACTGGGGCGCGTACCCCGAGGGAATGTCGTTCGCGATACTCATCATGAACGCCTTTACTCCGCTTATCAATGCTTATATCAAACCGAAACGCTACGGCGAAGTTGTAAAGAAGGAGGACAAGTAAAATGAAAAAGTTAGAATCATCCATAACGAACATGGTCATTGTGCTGGTGGGTGTAGCCCTCAT
>CAVHWJ010000069.1:4832-6922 GCA_963639565.1 uncultured Prevotella sp.
TTCGGCGGCGAACTGAAAGTCCTCGTGGGCTTCAACAACGACGGCGACATCCTCGGCTATACCATCCTCCAGACGGCTGAGACACCGGGACTGGGCGCAAAGGCGCAGGAGTGGTTCCAGAAAGACGGCAAGGGAAGCATCATCGGCATGAACCCCTCTGAGGCACTGACGGTGAGCAAGGACGGCGGAAAGGTGAATGCCATAACGGCGAGCACCATCACCAGCCGCGCTTTCCTCGTGGCTGTGAACAACGCCTACAAGGCTTATATGCAGAAGCAGAAAGGCGGAAACGCTGACGGCGAGACCGCCGCTACAAAAGTAAACCAGAACAAATAAAACGTTGATCAATGAACTATTTTAAGATATTACTAAACGGTGTAGTAAAGGAAAACCCTACGTTCGTTCTCCTTTTGGGTATGTGTCCCACGCTGGCCACAACCACCTCAGCGATTAACGGTTTGTCAATGGGACTTGCCACGATGTTCGTGCTGATATGCTCCAACCTCGTGATTTCTCTCATCAAGAACCTCACCCCCGACATGGTGCGCATCCCTGTCTTCGTGGTGGTCATCGCTTCGTTCGTCACCATTCTGCAGATGCTCATGCAGGCTTACGTCCCGGCCATCTACGACACCCTGGGACTTTATATCCCTCTGATTGTGGTGAACTGTATCATCCTTGGCCGTGCGGAGGCTTTCGCCTGCAAGAACGGTCCCGTGGAGAGCATCTTCGACGGTATCGGCATGGGTGCCGGCTTCTCGGTAGCCCTCACAATCCTCGGTGCTGTGCGCGAGCTGTTGGGAGCGGGTTCGGTGTTCGGCGTGACGCTGCTGCCCGAAACCTGCAATATGCTGCTCTTCATCCTGCCTCCGGGAGCTTTCATCACCCTCGGCTTCCTTATCGCAATAGTTAACAAATTCAAGAAAGCGTAATCATGGAATACATATTGATATTTATCTCGGCTATATTTGTAAACAATATAGTATTGTCGCAGTTCTTGGGAATATGTCCGTTCCTCGGCGTTTCCCAGAAGGTCAGCACATCACTGGGAATGGGAGCCGCCGTGGCTTTCGTGCTGACGCTTTCAACAATAGTGACATATCTCGTGCAGGTGTTCATCCTCAACCCTCTTGATCTTCAGTATCTGCAGACCATTGCGTTTATCCTCGTGATTGCCGCCTTGGTGCAGATGGTTGAGATTATCCTGAAGAAGGTGTCGCCGGCACTGTATCAGGCTCTCGGCATCTTCCTGCCGCTCATCACCACCAACTGCGCCGTTCTCGGTGTGGCAATCCTCGTGATACAGCGCGACTACAGCTTGATACAGAGCGTTGTCTACGCTTTCTCCACGGCTCTCGGCTTTGGCCTCGCCCTGACGGTGTTCGCCGGAATACGCGAGCAGCTGGCCTTCGTGAACATCCCCAAGGGAATGAGGGGAATGTCTATCGTGCTCGTTACTGCCGGTCTTCTGAGTCTCGCCTTCATGGGCTTCTCGGGTGTGGACGGCGGACTGAAGCTTCTCTTCGGTCTTGACTGACACGACAGATCAGGAATTTGATATTACCTTTTTAATAAAGGCGGACGCGGTTAATGCCATGTCCGCCTTTTTCCATATACAGGCGTGAAGGAAATTCAGTCGGCATAACAGAATTTAAAGAAAATAAGCACTCGCAAAAGTGCTGTATTTGAATTATAGTTGCTATATTTGCAGCGTCAAATACAAAAGATATGAAAAATATGATTATGGTGACGGGGGGCATGGGCTTCATAGGCTCGCACACCACTGTCGCCCTCATTGAAAACGGTTATGATGTCGTTATCGTGGACAACCTCTCAAACTCCAACGCAAACGTGGTGGACGGCATCGAAAAGATCACCGGGGTGCGTCCCGCTTTCGAGCAAGTGGACTGCTGCGACTACGAAGCCCTTGAACGCGTCTTCGCCAAATACAAGGGCGTGACGGGCATCATCCATTTCGCCGCCAGCAAGGCTGTAGGAGAGAGCGTGGAGAAGCCCATAATGTATTACCGCAACAATGTGAACAACCTTCTCAACGTGTTGGAGCTGATGCCGAAATACGGCGTGAAGGG
>CAVHWJ010000069.1:7259-10839 GCA_963639565.1 uncultured Prevotella sp.
TGCATCCGCGACTATATCGACATACAGGATTTGGCTGCCGCACACGTCAAGGCTATGGAGCGCATCCTTACGGTGGACGGCACCGACAAGGTGGAGTTCTTCAATGTGGGAACAGGTAACGGCGTGAGCACACTGCAGATTGTGGAGACGTTCGAGAAAGCCACCGGTGTGAAGCTCAACTGGAAATTCGCACCCCGTCGTGAGGGAGACATTGAGAAGGTTTGGGCAGACCCCACGAAGGCGAACACCGTGTTGGGGTGGAAAGCTACAAGAAAACTGGAGGACACGCTGCGCTCCGCCTGGAAATGGCAGCAGAAATTGCGTGCCGACGGCATACAATAGGAATTTATAAGGTGAAAAGGTAAAACACATGTTTTATTATGACATGTGGTATTTGTGTTTGTGTTGTTATTATCCTCCGATGTGAATCGGGGGATAATTTTTAACTTTATGGCACGACGCTTTTACTGTTTCAGTAATCTCACGGAACATTCTTTTAATACAATAAACGCCACGTTATGAACATTGACAACATAAAAGAAATAATCGACAACACCCCGAACCTCTCCACCGCCATCGGAATGGAGTTCTTCTCCACACCCGAAGACGACACGTGTGGGGCAAGGTTGAAAGTGGACGAGCGCACCAGACAGCCTTTCGGTTTCCTCAGCGGCGGTTCGTCGCTCGCCCTCGCCGAGTATGTGGCGGGAGTGGGTTCCACTGCCCTTTGCCCCGGAGAGATATGCGTGGGGATGAACGTCAGCGGCAGTCATGTGAAAGCCGTTGAGGAGGGCGACACGGTGACGGCACTTGCCCGGCTTGTAAGCAAGGGACGTAAAATCCACGTGTGGGACGTGAGGATTACGAACTCTGCCGGAGATACAATCTCCACCGTACACGTCACCAACTATGTCATTACCCCAAACAATAGATGAAGCAGAATTTCGCCCTTTTCAGATACCCCGACAGCACGGATTTTGAACTTGTGGAGTGTGACGGCGACGGCCTGCTGCTTTCCCCGTCAATGGAGGCGGTTGGCAGTGACGAGGGTTTTGTTTTCGCGCCTTTTTTGGTAGGGGATAATACTCCTGTTGTCATTATTAAGGGGAAATCCGTAAGATTTGATGTTTCCTGCATCGAGGAGTTGTCTTCTTATTCCTGTCATATAACGGAAGAAACCGCTGACAAGGAAAGTTATGCGAGGGATTTCTGGTTGTTCCACGGGCTTGTTGAAAAAGGCGATGTCGGTAAGATTGTCCTTGCTCGTACTGCTGAGATAAAGACAGACATTCACGCCGACCCTCTTAGGATGTTCCTCTCCGCTTGCCGTAACAATCCGCATTGTTTCGTGGCACTTGTAAGGACTGATGTCACCGGCACATGGCTTACCGCCACTCCGGAGATTCTTCTTGAAAGGCGTGGCGGAGAGTATCACACCATGGCACTTGCAGGGACGATGCCGGTTGGCGGTGGTGCCACGGAATGTGTGTGGAGCGAAAAGAACATTGCCGAACAACGGTATGTGGCAGATTATATACGGGGCATTGTAAAGGAATACACTTGTGAATTGAACGAAAAAGGCCCTTACACATTCCGCTCGGGCAACATAGCACATCTACGCACTGATTTCCGTTTCCGTGCTGACGAAAGAATGGGAGTTGCAAATATTGTGTCGCAGTTTCATCCGACCCCCGCTGTCTGCGGTTTCCCCACTGACTTGTGCAGGAAATTTATCCTTGACAACGAATCTGCCAAGAGGGAGTATTACAGTGGTTTTTGCGGTCGGGTATCTCCCGATGCTGATTTCCGTCTCTTTGTCACCCTGCGCTGCATGAAGATAAGCGGCGACGCACTGACGCTTTACGCCGGTGGGGGAATACTCCCCGACAGCCGTATGGAAGAGGAGTGGAACGAGACAGTTAGTAAGATGCAGGCAATGAGGACTTGCATAACAGGACAATAGGCATTTGAAAACCAAACGAAAGAGAATGTACAGCAACAAACCGACGGTGAATATCCTCACCTCACTGTTTATAGAGAAAGGAATAAGGAAAGTGGTGGTGTGTCCGGGTTCGAGAAACATCCCATTGGTACACAATTTCACGGAAAGTCCGTTGATAGAATGTTTCCCCATGACCGACGAGCGTTCGGCGGCTTTCTATGCCATCGGACTATCGCTTGCCACAGGTGAACCGGTCGCCGTGTGCGTCACCTCGGGTTCGGCGGTGCTCAACACGTCGCCGGCAGTGGCGGAAGCCTTCTACCGTCATGTGCCGCTCGTTGTGGTGTCAGCCGACCGCCCCTTGGAATGGATTGACCGTCAGGACGGACAGACGTTGCCCCAAAACGGCATCTTGGAGAAGATAATGAAGCAAAGCACCGACATCCCTGATTTCTCTGATGAGGATGCCACAGGACTGAATTTCGCGTCGCTCTCGATGAACATCGCCCTGAACGAGTGCATGAACGGTGACCCGGGACCAGTTCACATAAATATGCAGCTGAAAGAACCGCTGTTCGTGTTCGACAAGGACTGTCTTCCTGCCGACAGGAATATCGTTTCCGTATTTTCATCCGACCAAAGCATAAGCCGACAGGCGGAAGACGTAATCGACGGTTTCCTTGACGCTGAAAACAAACTTATCGTCATCGGACAGACGACAAGGCATGACACTGAATTGGATGACATAATCAAACGTTTGCGCCAGCATTATCTCATCCTCTGCGAACCTCTCGCCTCCGCATACGCCGAACCCTTCGACAGTGTTCTCCCTGCAATAGCTGAGAAACTTTCCGCAGCCCCGATAGACACTCTCATTTCGTTAGGCGGTAATTTCGTGAGCAAACGAATAAAGCAGACGCTCCGTCAGCTTGACATCAAGCGGCATTACGAGATTAACGCCACAGGTAAAGCCCACGACACGTTTATGCACCAGACCTGTGCGGTGGCTGCCGACGGAAAGAATTTCCTCAAGGCATTGCTTGAAAGGACACGTGACCGCCACACCGTGAAGGACAGTCTGCGTGAAGCCGTAATGCCCATAATTGAGCGTTGTTGTATGGTCATAGATGCCTATATGCCGCCGTATTCCCAACTGATGGCGGTGAAGGAACTGGAGACATCGCTCGAAGACATGGATTACGACGTGGAGATGCACTATGCCAACAGTACCGCCGTCAGGCTCGGCACTCTCTGCGCACGCCGCCGCTATATATGGTGCAACCGCGGCGTGAACGGCATCGAGGGTTCTTTGTCCGTTGCCGCCGGCTTCTCTCTCGCCACCGATGCCATGACTTTCTGTGTGATAGGCGACCTCAGTTTCTTCTACGACCAGAACGCCCTATGGAACGCCTCCCTCCGCGGCAATCTGCGCATAATGCTGCTCAACAACCAGTGTGGCGGCATATTCCACGGCCTTGGCGGTCTCGACACGTCGCACGGCAGCATGGACTACATCACCGGCCGTCACAACGTTTGCGCCCGCGGCGTCTGCGAACAATTTGACATCGGTTATCTTTCCGCAAGGAACGAGGATGAATACCGTCAGTCTCTCGTCCGCTTCCTCACCGAAGAAACCTC
>CAVHWJ010000070.1:0-4610 GCA_963639565.1 uncultured Prevotella sp.
CCGTCGATGCCGCTGGCATCGGGCAGCTCGTCCATCTTCACGGTAACGGTCTCGCTGTTGGCGGTGCCGTAGGCATACTGCGCCTGAACGTATATCGTCCTCTCCGTGTAGTAGTTGTACATATCGATGGTGTACTGGTTGTCGGAAATCAGACTCTCGTAGTTGAGCTGGCTGTCGCCGTAGTCGGATGTCTCAAACACGCTGTAACCCTGGAAGCCCAGTTCGTCGGAATACTTAGGAGCGTCCCATGCGATAGTCATGCAAGTTGATGAGAAATCACCTTCGGTCACGCCCTTCGACACGCCGCGCACGTTAGTCGGAGCCGGGAGTTCCACCTTGTTCTCCACCGTCACCGTGTTGGAGATGTTATAGTCCACAGCCGCCTCATCGCCGCTGGCCGGTTTCACGGTTTCCACGAAATACTCGTGTTCGCCGTTCTTCACGCCCTCATCATCAAAATCAAATGCCTCGTCACCCTTTTCGAGGGAGATTGTGGTTATCTTCACGCCGTCACGGAACACATTGAAAGAATACCCCTCGGCAGCCTCGGGAACGGTAACGGTAATCTTGTTGGTGTTGATCTTTCCTGCCACTTCCTCCACTTTCAGCGTGGCGGAAAGCGCGCCGTCAAACTCCTGCATCCTCGTTATGGTGTATGCCGGACTCTTTGCCCACGGCTCTTCCTTGTCGGTGGTGTCGTAGGTGTAGGTCTCCTGAAGGATAGTGTTGCCGCCGTCGCTGTAAGTGTAAACCACGCTGTCCACGGGCATTTCCTCGGTGCTGGTTTTCTCCCAAGTCTGCGGGTCGTAGATGTCAGTCATCTGGTGTCGCACGGTGCTGAGGAGCTGGTAGTCCTTGTCGTAGGTGTAGATGGTGGAGTTGGCGTAAGTCCTCACGTTATTGTCGTCGTAGATGTACTGCGTCTCCTTCACCAGGTTGGTGTTGTCGTTGTATTCAAGCTCCGCCTCGAAATTGTAGCTGGTATAAACGTCGCTTGACGAAACGTATTTCTTCGGGCAGTTGGTGGCGTTTTCAAGGAAATCGGAATACACCCATGTCTGCACGAGACTCAGTTCGTTTGTCAGATAGTCCTTGTCGTAACGTTCCTGCTTCACCATGTTCCCCTTCTCGTCGTAGTAATACTTGAAGGTCGCGGTGCTGCCCTCCTTGAGCGTAATGTTGCCGTCGGCATCGTATTCGTAGTTGGTCACGAGGTCAGGTTCTGCCAGTCCCCACGTGTCGAGGGCGAGTTCCTGATAACGGCGCAGGTAACTGTTGCAGATAAGACCCTTGTCGTTGTAGAAATGGTAGTAATAAGACTGGAGCGTGCCTTCGGCGTCGGTCTCAATCTTCCTTGACAGGCGGTTGAGGCTGTCGTAGTAAGACACCACCTTTGTGGTGAGGTCGTTGCCGCCATACATCATGTCGCCGTAGTTTTCCACCACCGCTTTCCTCACGGCTTTCTCGGCGGAAGCCGTTGCCGGAACTGTCATGGCAGCAGCCATAAGTCCTGCCGCCATCATCTTTGTGTAATTGTGTTTCATAAAATTACCCTTTAAAATTTATAATATGTCTGTGTTATTAGGTTCAAACAACCCTTATATCCTTATTTAATCACCACCTTCCGCGACTTGCGTTCGCCGTTGCCGCCCGTCATGGTGACAACGTAGACACCCGGCTGGCCAATGGTGAGTTCGCCCTCCTTGGTCGTTGCCACGCTGCGCCCCGTCATGTCGTAGGCTTGCGCCGTCTTGGTGCCGCCAATGGCTATGGTCTTGCCGAAGACCATCATACTGAGGTTGTTGCCCCTGTCATCGGAAGCCACGCCTCCGATACTGTTCACGCCATCAAGGTTGATTACATACGACTTGGTTGTCTGTCCGTCTCCGGTGAAATAGTCGGTGTAATACGCCGTGAACACCCTGCCGTTGCCGCTTGCCGTTACGGTGCCGCTCACGATACTGTCGTTCTTCACGCCGGTCTGGGTTCCGTCATCGTCATAAGAATCCACGTCATAGGTGTTGTTGGCGGCGAGCCATGCCCCGGCAGCCGCGCTCTTCTTGGTGAGGAATTCGCTGAAAGGAACGGGCGACTTGCCCTTTTCCATTACGTAAGTGCTGCGCGTAAGCTCCGTCACGGGGGTGGCGGCGAATATCGTTCCGTCGTCGAGAACGCTCGTCACCGTCATGGAACAAGTATTGTCGGCGGCCTTGACGAACTGCGGGTCTTCTTCAGTCAAATCGAAATATCCGGGGATATACACGCCGTCTTCCTGCAACGCGGTGGCGAGGTAGCGTCCGTTGGGCGAGAGGAACATATTGTTCTTGCGGAACTTGTTGCCCGTGGTGATGTTCGAGAGAGCCTCGCTGTATTTAACCCACAGAGCCATATACGCCTCGTGCGCCTTGTAATACTCCTGCACGTCGGATATGTATTTCGCTTTCAGCGTGGCGTCGCCCATATAGTCGGTGGGGTTCGGCATGGTGGGTTCGGTGTCCGTCTCGCCGTTCTGATAGAGTGCCAAATCCTCCTCGTATTTGCTATAAGCGGCATCGTAGGCTTCCTTTTCGCTCTCGCTCATGTAGCCGTATTTGTCGGGCTGCTCAGGCTCCACCGGCACGTCGGGGAGTTCGGAGAGGCGGCTCTCGTCATACACGTTGTTCTTGCCGAGCAGGACGGATGTCCAGTTGCCTTCGGCATCCTTCCTGAACACGTTGGGGAAGGTGAAGAAGCCGTTGCCGCTGGTGAGCGTGCCGGCGATTACCGTGCCGTCGTCTGACACCTGTTGCGCGATGATGCTCTGCGGAATGGAACCGGCGAAGTCGCGCGTGAGGTGGGGCAGCTTGGTGCAAACATATTTGCCGTCGCCGCCCTTTGTCCATATCACGGGGTATGCCAACATACCGTCGCTCGAAGACGACGCGTCGTTGTTGCCCAGTCCGCCCACGAGGATTGTCTCGTCGGGGGTGGCTGACATTATTCCGTTGTAGCCGGTGCCGATGCCTGTCGGTTCGTCGTCAATCTGGAGCACCTCGCCGTTGTCCCACACCAGAGCGCGCTTCATGGTGAAGCCGTAGATGCGTCCGCCGTTTGTCACGCTGTTTCCCAGTCCGGGGGAATAGAGTTCCAGCAGGTTGTCGTCGCTGAGGGTGTATGTCTTGCCGGTGGTGGCGTTAAGTATCGCCATCGTTCCCTGCACATTCTCCACAATCCAGTTGCCGTCGGGCGATGCCTTGTGGATGGCGAAGTTCTCATACATCTTTGCGCTCTGCGCATTTCCTCCCATGGCGGTTGCCAAAGCGGCGCAGAGGGCTATGTCAAATTTATTCATCATTATATTTATTGAAGGGGATGCCCCTAAAAGCCATCCCCCGTTTGGTTTATTTCACTGTAACTTTCTTGGCCGTCATTCCGTTGACGGAAGCGGTGCGCAGGATATATACGTTGTCCGCCTTGAGCCGCGATGCCGGCACTTGCTGACCGTCGAGGGTGTAGTATGTCTTCACGCCGTCGGCGGCGTTGTCCGCCACGCCGTTGATTGCCGACGTTCCGTCGAGTCTAACCTCCGCCGTGTTGAGTACCTCCGCTTGCGTGGCGTCGCCGTCGTACGGACGGTTAACGAAAGCCACCACCTTCATGTCGGCGGGTTTCCAGCTTTCGTCGATGGTCGTCTCGTATGTGGCTGTGAACGTGTCGCCGTTCCATGTCAGAGCGTCACCATGAGAAGCCGTGAGTGCCTTGCGCAACACGTGCTCGTGGTCGTAAACGTTTTCCGTTGCTCCCTTCTGTGCCTGTTTCGCCGTAACGTTGTCTTCGGTGAGGTAAACGGTGAGCGCGGTCTTGTCGTAAAGGAGTTTGAAGTAGTCGTCATCCTTCTCTCCGCTCACAGTGACAGTCAATTTGCGCGTGGCCTCGTCGAAGGCCGACTTGATGTTTAACTGGACAAAGCTCGGCTGTTCGGAAGCGCACACATATTCGAGCCACACGGATTGTTTTCCGAACTCCACCGTGGTATAGCCCAACGAGAACGCCGGATTGTTTCCCCGAGCAAAACGGCTCGCAAAGCGGTCGAACATGGCGGTCGGGGCTGAATTTATCCCGAAGGGATCCAAAAGGTCTTTTGATTCCTGCAAAGTAAACTCGTCTTTCTCAAAGCCGGCATGGTGGGCCACCCACGACACGTTGTCCTTGTCGCCCACCACGGCAGCGAGGATTTTGTCGCCAATCGGACAGTTTGGGCACTCAATGGTGGTGAACTGTTCCACAAGCATCCTGCGCGGATAGGATTTGGTGTAGCCGCAGAGGGTGGTCGTCGCGCTGTTGTTGTCGGGATTGTCGTCGTTGTCATCTATCCACAACTTCACTTCGTTCATGCCTTCCGGGATGTCATCAATCGTAGCGTTGTAAGCATTCGAACTGCTGTAAGCCGGACGCATGGTATAGCGCGGGTTGAGCTGTTTCTCAGGCATATTGCCTATCTGATAGTGGATTACAGGCATCGTCACCGTCTGGTTGCCCAAATTGGTCAGCTTCACCGTAATGGTGCGGATGTCGCCTTTCTTGGCGCATCTGCTGTCAAACTTCACCTCGTCCACCGAGATGTCGTTTAT
>CAVHWJ010000070.1:4980-10783 GCA_963639565.1 uncultured Prevotella sp.
GAGGTGAAGCGGATGGCCATAAACACCATCTCGTCTACGTCGGTCTGCATACTCTGATAGTCAGATTCCTTAATCTCATCGTTGCAATAGCCTAAATTCACTGTCTCAGCCGTCGCACCCTGCGCCACGACAAGCATCAGCAACATGGCAACGAGCCACATATTCTTTTTAATAACACTTTTCATACGATTCATTTTCTGTGGTTTTAATTATTCAATTCTTATGTTTTGAAAGTTTCACGGCACAAATGATTTAACACCGCTGCAAAATTACTACTTTTTTCTAACATAAAGGAAGACAGAGAAAAATGACAGACAAAGAAAGATTAAAATATTGAAAAACGGAAAGACTGGAAGACTGAATAAGATTGAAAAATGGAAAGATTGAAAGATTGAAAGATTGAAAAATGGGAAACGGAAGCAAAAAGAAACGAAAAAGGCTTCCCATCTCATCGAGAGAGGGAAGCCCCAATAATTAACTATCTAATTGCTATGCTTTATGCAACGAGATTACTGCTCAACAATCTGAACGGTAGCACGACGGTTGAACTGCAGCGGAGAGAGTGTAGACACGGTAGAGTTGGTATCAACACCGCCGTTGGCAACGGTAGTGATGTTCTCTTCCTTCACACCCATCTTAACGAGTTCGTCCTTAACCTGCTTTGCACGGTTCTCAGAGAGCTTCTGGTTGCCGGCCTTTGTTCCGGTAGCGCTGTCTGCGTAACCAGTAACGACAATCTTGCTGTCGTTAGCCTTTGCATAAGAAGCGAGGGCGTTCACGTTCACGAGGTCCTTCTGGTTGGCAACGTCGGTCTTGCCGCAGTTGAAGAATACAGAAACCGGAGTTGTGATGAACTCCTTCATTGACTCTGTCATAGGAGCGGGAGCCGGTCTGTCGTTGGCTTCCTTCAGGAGCTGCTTCAGGCGGTCGTTCTCTGCCTTAGAGTCAGAGAGCTGTGCGTTGAGGGCGTCAATCTGCGACTGAGAGAGAGCCTTGATAGCGTCTACATCAGGCACCTTAGACCAGCCTGTCTTGCCAAGGTTGATGGTCAGGCCAACCTCACCGTAGAGCAGGTTGTCGTGTGACTCCCAAAAACGCTCGCCGTTGTTGATGTTGCCGCCGCTGAAGAAATCGTTTTCAAAGCGGTTCCAACCGAGTTCGAGGTTGATTGAAACTGCGCTGCACACGCGGAACTCATTCAGCAAACCAACGCTGTAAGACATAGCGTAGGTGTTAGCTGACATATTGCGGGCTGCACCTGCACCGATGAACGGAATACAGTTGTAGACACGTGTGGGGTTGTAACCGCAGAAGATGTTGCTCAGGTTGAAGAGAGCCTGCTCCTGCAAGTTCCAGTACTTGTATTTCTGGTCCATAGCCTTGCCCCAGACACCTGAAGCCTTTGTACGGAGACCCATGCCCGGAGTGAACCACTTACCGATAGCTATTGAAGCCTCAGGACTTGAGCGGAAGCTCTTGAAAGGGCTGTGAGAAGCACCTGTTCCGTGCTCTGCTGAGGGGTACATGGCAGACCACTGAGCGCCGACCTGTACGAACCAGTTGCTCCAGAATGAATTTGTAGCTACACTGTACTTCTGAGTAGCTTCTGTTTCCTGTGCCATTGAAGTCAAGGAAACGCCGGCCAAAGCCAGCACCATTAAAAACTTTTTCATAACCTTTATATAATGTAAAAAATTCCTTTTCCCTAATATCTCAAAAAGAGTTTAGCTATAAATATTGCGATAATCAATGCAAAGTTAGTAATTATTTTTAAACGCAAAATGTTTTTTATGTCTTTTTTGCTTTCAGCGTAAAATTCTTAGTGCATTTTCCGCAAAATCGCACCGTAGCGGCACTTAAACGCCGTTTCCGCCAGATTAAGGCTTGCGCAAATCCCCTCGCGGCGAGGTAAAGCGTGAAGGCGAGCCACAGGGCGTGGTTGCCCATCGCACCCTCCAAACCGAAATACACGGCGAAGAACACCACGGCGGCTACGAACATCGACCGCAACATTCCGCGCGTCATGGTGCAGCCGATGAAAACGCCGTCCCACACGAACGCCGCCATTCCAGCTGCCGGCATCAGCGCGGCCCACAGGCTGTATTCGGCGGAAGCCTCAACGACCGCAGCGTCGTCGGTGAGCAGACGAAGGAACGTTCCGCCCCCTATTATATATAATAAGGTGAAAACCGCCGTCATCGCCCCACCCCACCTGAAGAGCCTCGCCACCGTGTCGGCGAGTGCCTTGGCGTTGCCCGCGCCATAGCGTTTGCCGCTTATCGCCTCGCCGGCGTAGGCGAAGCCGTCCATGACATACGAGAACACCATATAGGCTTGCATTAGGAGGGTGTTCACGGCGAGTACCGTGTCGCCCTGCCGCGCCCCGGCGGTGGTGAAGAACAGCATCACGCTGACGAGGCACAGCGTGCGCAGGAATATGTCGCGGTTCACTGCAAGAAACTTTTTCATCACCGTCCACGCGAAGAGTCCGCGCCATTTCAGGCGGGGCAGCAGACGCGAATACACCGCCAGCCACATCACCGCCGCCATGAGCAGTCCGGTGTACTGCGCCACAAGCGTCCCCAACGCCACGCCCTCCACCTTCATGCCGAGGAGAAAGACGAAAACGGTGCTTGCCACGATGTTCACCACGTTCTGCGTCACGGCGATTACCATCGGCAGACGGGAATTCTGCATCCCGATGAACCACCCCGTGAAACTGTACAACGAAAGCATTGCCGGCGCGCCCCAGATGAGTATGTCGAAATATGTGGCGGCATATTGCGCCACTTGCGGCGTGGGCTGCATCAGCGCGAGTGCCGCCGTGCGCAACGGCCGCTGCAAAATGATGAGGACGAGCGCGGCAAAGATTGCCACGCCGATAGACCGCGCCAGTATGCTCACCACCTCGCCGAGGTCTCGCCGCCCGAGCGACTGCGACGTCATGCCGCCCGTTCCCATCCGCAGGAAGGCGAAGAGCCAGTAGACCACATTGAATATCATGCCGCCCACGGCAATCGCGCCGATATACGCCGCCGCGCCGAGATGCCCCACTATCGCCACGTCCACGAGGGCGAGCAGCGGCACCGTCACATTGCTGACAATAGCCGGCAATGCAATACGCAGTATCTGTCTGTCGAGTATCGTCATTGCCGGCTATTGTTTGTGGCGCGAAATAAAAGTTCCACGCATAGTCATATCCTTGTTAAAAGCTGACTGCAATATCAGTCCTTGTTGGAACGCTTGCGCTCCAGGTGGTCGAGAACGATCTTGCGCATACGCATGCTCTTGGGCGTAACCTCCACAAGCTCGTCTTCCTTGATGTATTCGAGAGCCTCCTCAAGCGAGAGCACCGTGCGCGGCACGATGCGCGCCTTGTCGTCGGAACCGCTGGCGCGGGTGTTGGTGAGCTGCTTCGCCTTGGTCACGTTCACCACGAGGTCGTTGTCATGCACGTGTTCGCCGACAACCTCGCCGCCGTAGACTTCCTCGCCCGGGTCGATGAAGAACTTTCCGCGGTCCTGCAGCTTGTCGATTGAATAGGCGTATGCCGTTCCCGTCTCCATTGCTATCACGCTTCCGTTCATGCGGCGCGAAATCTCGCCCTTGAACGGCTGGTATTCCTTGTAGCGGTGCGCCATGATGGCCTCGCCCTGACTGGCGGTGAGCACGTTGGTGCGCAGTCCGATGATGCCCCTCGAAGGGATGTCGAACTCGATGTCCACGCGGTCGCCCAAGTTCTGCATTGATGTCATCTCGCCCTTGCGGCGTGTCACCATGTCAATCATCTTGCTGGAGAACTCCTCCGGCACGTTGATGGTGAGTTCCTCGATAGGCTCGCACTTCACGCCGTCGATTTCCTTGTAGATCACCTGCGGCTGTCCCACCTGCAGCTCGTAGCCCTCGCGGCGCATCGTCTCGATGAGAACCGAGAGGTGGAGCACTCCTCGTCCGCTGACAATCCATTTGTCGGTGGAATCCTCAAACTGCCGCACCCTCAGGGCGAGGTTCTTCTCCAGTTCCTTTTTGAGGCGGTCGCTCACGTGGCGGCTGGTCACGAACTTGCCCTCGCGTCCGAAGAACGGCGAGTCGTTAATGGTGAAGAGCATGCTCATGGTCGGTTCGTCGATTGCAATCGGGGGCAGCGGCTCCGGGTTCTCAAAGTCACATATCGTGTCGCCGATTTCAAAGTTCTCCAGTCCAACAACGGCACAGATGTCGCCGCTCTGCACCTCGGGTGTCTTGCTGTGACCCATGCCCTCAAAGGTGTCGAGTTCCTTGATTTTGGTCTTCTCTATCGTCCCGTCGCGGTGGGCTATGGTAACGTTCATACCGTCTTTGAGCACTCCGCGGTGTACGCGGCCCACGGCGATACGTCCCGTGTAGCTGGAGTAGTCAAGGCTCGTGATGAGCATCTGCGGCGTTCCCTCTATCACCTTCGGCGCGGGGATTACCTCCACGATTTTATCGAGCAGATAGTCGATGTTGTCGGTGGGCTTGTTGTAGTCCTCGCTCATCCAACCGTTCTTCGCGCTTCCGTACACCACGGGGAAGTCGAGCTGGTCTTCCGTGGCGTTGAGCGAGAACATCAGGTCGAACACCATTTCGTAGACCTCCTCCGGACGGCAGTTGGGCTTGTCCACCTTGTTCACCACCACGATAGGCTTCAGTCCTATCTGCAGTGCCTTTTGCAGCACGAAGCGTGTCTGCGGCATGGGTCCCTCGAAAGCGTCCACGAGCAGCAGACATCCGTCAGCCATGTTGAGCACTCGCTCCACCTCGCCTCCGAAATCGGAGTGTCCCGGAGTGTCTATGATATTGATTTTTGTTCCTTTCCAGTTAATAGATACGTTCTTGGAGAGGATGGTGATACCGCGTTCCCTCTCCAAATCGTTGTTATCCAGCACCTGGCCGCTCAAATCCTTTCCGTCGCGGAAGAGGTTTCCGGCCAACATCATCTTGTCCACCAATGTAGTCTTACCGTGGTCTACGTGGGCAATAATCGCAATGTTTCTAATGTCTTGCATAATTTACCTTGAAAAAATATGGTGCAAAGTTACTCTTTTTTATCCATATACAGGACAAAGGTTATTAAAAAAGGTGACTGCCGGGGAAATTCCGGCGGTCACCTTTCGTTTTTGATAGTCTCACGAACAAAATAAGCATCCACTTCCTCTTTCAGACGCTCTTCCATAGCGTCCCTCTCGGGTGTTCCGATTTCACCCCAAACATCGTCAATCAGAGCATCCGCCTTTCTAAATTTCATCTGTCCCATAACAGTGCAAAGGTAAGCTTTTGTTTCCAAACAAAAAAGTATAACGTGTTTTTAGGCACACATCCACACGTCTCTTCCGTATAAAGCCGCATGAAACAACAGAGCCGCCATGACGAAAAATTACATTTTCTCCCCACAGACAGCGAATTAACAGGATTTTTTGTACTTTTGCATATTAAATCACAAGCAAAAGGAAATGAATATAAGGGATATTGTCAGCGGCGTGCTCATCGCCGTCGCAGCGACGCTTCTCACGGGATGCTCGGAGAAGAAGAAGGCAAAGGAGGACATCCAGCCGTGCAAGACCATGGTGGCGAAGCAGTGTACGCTCGAAAACAAGTGGTATTACGTGGGCGAAGTGGAGGCGAAAACTTCCACGGGAATCGGCTTCCGCGTGCCGGGAACGGTGATGAGGGTCTTCGTGAACGAGGGCGACGCCGTGAAGAAGGGGCAGCTGCTCGCCGAACTCGACCCGCAGGACATGCAGAACAGCTACGACATGGCGCGCGCCTCGCTCAACCAGGCGGA
>CAVHWJ010000071.1:0-7324 GCA_963639565.1 uncultured Prevotella sp.
GCCTATGGAGCACCGTTTGAATGAAATAACTGTGTCAAACGATGCAAATTAATGATTTTTTAATGTGCTTGGGTGTCTGCTTTACCTTTTTTATTTATCTTTGTAGCGTTTTTTTGGGGTATGGCGGTTTTTACAGATACTAAAGTTCCCAATATTGTAACACAATGACACTTGTATAACACAATAACAATCGAAATATGAAGACATATCCGCTGCTGCAATCGCAATTGGCACTTTTCATCCAGTGCATCGAACATCCCGAGTCCACGCAATACAACCTGCCGAGTTACGCGCTGTTTCCCGAAACGGTGGATATGGCGCGCTTTGCCGACGCCGTGAAGACGGTCTTCCGCGAGCGTCCGGAGATGCGCACCCGTTTCCTCATCGACGACAACGGCGACGTGCGCCAGTGGAGCGACGACAGCATGACGCTCGACGTGGTGCGCCGCACGTGCAGCAGCGAGGAGGCTCTCGACTATATCCACAACAAGTTCGTGCGGCCGTTCGACCTGCTCAGTGGCGAGCCCCTTTTCAGGCTTGAACTCCTCGACACGGAGAAAGGCACTTACGTGGCATGGGACGGCCACCACGCCATCCTTGACGGAATGTCGTTCACCCCGGTGCTCACGCAGTATGACATAACCTCGGTGTACAACGGCGAGGAACTCGAGCCGCGCCCCTACGGAATGTATCAGGCGGCGGAAGACGAGCAGTCCATCTTCGGCACCGACATTTACCAGCGCGCCAAGGACTATTATGCGGAGAAATTCGCCGGACTTGACTTCTGCACCATCAGCACGGCGCAGAACGGCAGCATGGGCAAGATGGCGCAGCGGTCGTCGTTCATCGTCTGCGATGTTTGTGACGACTGGAGCAAGGACAACGGCGTTCCCGTGAACCTCCTTTTCCAGGCCGCTTTCTCCCACACCATGGCGGTGCTCTGCCGCACGGACAAGATAGCCTACCACTCGGTGAACCACGGCCGTATGGACAAGCGGTTGAGGAAATCGCTGGGTATGTTCGTTAAGACCGTGCCGATACTCGCCGACGAGTCGAAGAACCCGACGGTAATCGACTATATCAAGGCCTTCCGCATGGAGCTGATGAGCACCATACGCAACGGCGCATATCCCTTCAACCACCTGTGCCGCGACTTGGGCATGACCCCGGGCGTGTCGTTCAACTTCCAGGCCATACGAGGTATGGAGGAGAGAATACTGCTCGGCGAGGACAAGGTGTGCGGCGCGCAGATGGTGCGCGACATCATCGACGACGACCTCTGCGCCTTCATCTTCCTCACCAACGACGACCGTTATGAGATACGCGTGGAGTCAAGTTCGGCGATGAACAGCGAGGAGACCTGTCAGACGGTTGCCGACGCGATAAAGTCGGTGCTCTGCAACATGATGGCAGCTCCCGAAGCACAACTCAGCGACATCGCCCTTGTCTCTCCCGAAGAAGAGGCGCAGATACTCTCAGTGAGCAAGGGCGAAACATTTGACTACGACACCACGGAGACATGGCTCGACCTTTTCCGCCGTCAGGTGGAGGCAGTGCCAAATAATATTGCGGTGGTAGACGACAACGGGGAATTGACATACAAGCAGTTGGATATGCTCGCCGACAAGTTCCGAACCTACCTCAACCAAAAAGGCATCAAGCCGGGCGAGTTCATCGCCATACGCATGGACCGCGACAAGAGGTTCATGGCGGCGGTGCTCGGAGCGCACAAAGCCGGTGTGGCATATCTTCCAATCGACAAGGTTTATCCCGAAGAGCGCGTGGCTTTCATGCTCGAAGATTCCGGGGCGCGACTGCTTGTGGACGAGGCTGTAATGGACGAGGCGGAAGCCCTTGACCCCATGACGGCAGAGCCGGTGGCAACACCAGAAAGCCTCGCCTATATGATATACACCTCCGGTTCCACAGGCAAGCCAAAGGGTGTGGCAATCCAGCACAAGGCATTGCTCAATTTCGTGCATTTCATCCGCCGCGAGTGGCGGCTTGACACGAACAGCCGCATAGCGTGCCACAGTAATTTCGCCTTCGACGCTGCGGTGGAGGACCTTTACCCAGTGCTGACAGTGGGCGGCACATTGTTCATCCTGCCCGAAAGAGTGCGCATGGACATCACCCTGCTGCGCGAATACTTGGAGCAGAACCATATCAACGGCGGCTGCTACACCACGCAGTTGGGACAGTTACTCGGCACAGGCGAGGAGAAACTCAACCTCGACTATATCTGTTTGGGCGGCGAGAAGATGACCGCCGTTCCCAACATCACCGGACGCGTGCTCAACACCTACGGCCCTACGGAGTTCACCGTGGACGCGACATATTTTGAGGTAGACCCGGCTAAGGCATACGACAACATACCTATCGGTAGACCTCTTTATAATCTCAGTGCGCTGATACTCGACACCAACGGTCACTTGTTGCCGCAGGGCATGGTGGGCGAACTGTGCATGGCTGGTCCGCAGATGGCGAAGGGCTACTGGAACCGCCAAGACCTCACCGAAGCGGCATTCAAGGAAGCGCGTATCAACGGCTTCAATGAAAAGGTGTACCACACTGGCGACCTCGCACGTTACAATGCCGACGGCATGATAGAATACATGGGACGCATCGACTTCCAGGTGAAGTTGCGCGGCTTCCGCATCGAACTTGGCGAGATAGAAAATAGAGCCAGTCAGTTCGAAGGCATCCAGATGGTTGCGGCAGAGGTGAAGAACGGACAGACACTGTGCCTGTATTTCACCGCCGCCACGAAAATAGATACAGAGGAATTGTCAGCCTTCATGGCGGAGACCTTGGCGGACTACATGGTGCCTAACGTATTCATGCAGCTCGACGAAATGCCCCTCACCCCCAACGGAAAGGTGAACCGCAAGGCACTGCCCGAACCGGAGTTCGGCGTTGAGGAGATAATCGCGCCGGAGACCGACGAGGAGAAGAAACTCTTTGATGTCGTGGCGGAACTGTTGAAGACCGACCAGTTCGGCGTCACCACAAACCTCGTCAGCGTGGGACTTTCCTCGCTCGCCGCCATGCGCCTTGCCGTGGCGTTGCAGCGCACGTTGGGCATACAGGTGAAGATGGCCGACATAATGAAACACCCCACCGTGCGCGGTATAATAAGCGTATGCTCCGGTGCCGACGGCAACGGACCGGTGCTGAAGCCGTACGCCAAGCAGGACATATATCCCCTGAGCGAGAACCAACGCGGCGTTTATTTCGAGTGGGAGAAGAACCGCGACACCACACAGTATAATATACCTTATATATATAGGTTCAAAAACGCCGACGTGGACAAGCTCACCGCTGCCCTCCGCGCCGCGGTGGATGCCCACAGCTATGTCAAGACACGTCTTGTAATGACAGCCGACGACGTGATGCAGCAGCGCCACGACGACGAACCGACGGTTGTCACTTGCGAAAAACTCACGGCGGAACCCGACGCAGCCTTCTTCCAGAAAGAGGTGCGTCCGTTCAACGTCTTCGACGACGCGATGTACAGGCTGAAGATATACGAGGCACCGGAGGCGGTGTACCTCTTCGCCGATTTCCACCACCTTGTTTACGACGGTCTGTCGGCCGCCGTGTTCCTCGGCGATGTCGTTTCGGCATACAAGGGCGAGGCTCTGCAGAAAGAGCAGCTCACCGCTTTCGATTTCTCCCTCTATGAGAAAGAAATGTTGGCGGACGAAAAAGTTATGGCGGATGCCGACGCACACTTCGACGCTGTGGCAGAGGGCGTGAACGCCGTTTCATATCCCCTTTCGCAGCAAACCGACGGCGTTTCAGCCTGTCACCTGACGCATGACTTCAAGGCTGACGACATTCAGAAATTCTGTTCCGCGCATAACGTTACGGTGGGCAGTTTCCTTCAGGCCGCTTTCGCCGCCGCAATGGGCATCCTCACCCGTGAGGACAACCTCTATTACCTCACCGTGAGCAACGGCCGCGGCGCAAACGCCGACCTTAACCGCTGCGTGGGTATGTTCGTGCGCACCCTCCCTGTTTCCGCCAAGAAGGGTGGGGAAGACCAGACCGTGGCTGACTACGTTAAGGCGATGCACGGGCAGTTGCAGAAGAGCTACGAACTCGACTTCTATCCCTACACCCGTGTTGTTGAGCGTCACCGCCACGACGCACAGGTGATGTTCGTTTATCAGGGCGGTTTGGACGACGGCGCGCCCATCGACGGCGTTGAGGAGATACCCCTCACGCTCGACACGGCGAAGTTCCCCCTCGACATCAGCGTGTACCCCGTGGCCGACCACTACACCGTACTTGTGGAATACGACGGCACGATGTACGGCAAGCAGGACATGGAAATCCTCGCCAAGGCGATTTCGTGCGCCGCTGTGAATATGGCGGTTGCCGGCAAACTCAGCGACGTTGCGCTCGTGTCGCCCGAGGACGAGGCCAAGATACTTTCCCTGAGCAAGGGCGAAACCTACGAATACGACACCACGGAGACGTGGCTCGACCTGTTCCGCCGCCAGTTGGAGGAAGTTCCCGATAATGTGGCGGTGGTTGCCGACAACGGCGAATTGACATACAGCCAGTTGGATATTCTCGCCGACAAGTTCCGCGCATACCTCAACAAAAACAACGTCAAGCCGGGCGAGTTCATCGCCATACGCATGGACCGCGACAAGAGGTTCATGGCGGCTGTGCTCGGCGCACACAAGGCAGGAGTGGCATACGTGCCTATCGACAAGGACTATCCCGAAGAGCGTGTGGCGTATATGCTCGAAGACTCCGGGGCGCGCCTCGTGGTTGATGAGGCTGCAATGGGCGAGGCGGAAACCCTCGAACCGCTTACGGCAGAGCCTGTGGCAACGCCCGAAAGCCTCGCCTACATGATATACACCTCCGGCTCAACCGGAAAGCCCAAGGGAGTGATGATTCAGCACAAGGCATTGCTCAACTTCGTGCATTTCATCCGCTGCGAGTGGAGGCTCGACAGGGACAGCCGCATTGCGTGCCACAGCAACTTTGCGTTCGACGCGGCGGTGGAGGACCTCTACCCCGTGCTGACAGTGGGCGGCGTTATGTTTGTCTTGCCCGAAAGCGTGCGCATGGACATCCCCTTGCTGCGTGAGTATTTGGCGAAGAACCATATCAACGGCGGCGGCTACACCACACAGTTGGGACAGTTGCTTGGCGCCAGCGAGGAGAAACTCAACCTCAAATACATGTGCGTGGGCGGCGAGAAGATGACAACCATACCCAATGTCACGGGACGCGTTGTAAACAGTTACGGTCCGACGGAGTTCACCGTGGACGCGACATATTTTTGGGTAGACCCCACGAAGACATACGACAATATACCTATCGGTAGACCGCTTTATAACCTCAGTGCGCTGATACTCGACGCCAATGGTCACTTGTTGCCGCAGGGCGTTGTTGGCGAACTGTGTCTGGCGGGTCCGCAGATGGCGAAGGGCTACTGGAACCGTCCCGACCTCACGGCAAAGGCGTTCAAGAAACCGCATATCAACGGCTTCGACGAGAAGGTGTACCACACCGGCGACCTCGCCCGTTACAACGCCGACGGCATGATAGAATACATGGGTCGTATCGACTTTCAGGTGAAGTTGCGCGGCTTCCGTATAGAGTTGGGCGAGATAGAAAACCGCGCCAGTCAGTTCGACGGCATGCAGATTGTGGCTGCGGAGGTGAAGAACGGACAGACACTGTGCCTGTATTTCACTGCCACAACGCAGATAGACACCGCCGCCCTGTCAGCCTTCATGGCGGAGACCTTGGCTGACTACATGGTGCCAAGCGTCTTCATGCAGCTCGACGAAATGCCGCTTACCCCCAACGGAAAGGTGAACCGCAAGGCGCTGCCCGAACCTGTCATTACCAGCACCCACGAATACGTTGAACCAGCCACCGAACAAGAGCGGAAAGTGGCTGACGCGATGCAGCGTATTCTCGGACTTTCGTCGCCAATCGGCGCGTTGGACAATTTCTTTGAACTTGGCGGCGACTCCATCAAGGCCATACGTATGGTGAGCACCCTGCGCCACGACGGCGTGAACATTCAGGTTGCCGACGTGATGAAGGCGAAGACCGTGCGCGCCATTGCCGCAAAGGCTTCCGACGACGTGGTGAAGATAAGTCAGGAGTCATGGACAGGAGAGGTGGGCGACAGTGCGATTGGCGCATATTTCCGTGACCTCAATCTGCCCAACCACTCGCACTATCTGCAAACGCTGATGCTCGACTGCAAGGAGAGGGTAGACGTGGCTGCATTGCAGAAAGCCCTCAACGCCATAACGGCGCACCACGATATGCTCAGGGCTGTCGAGGAGAACAATAAACTCGTCGTGCGTCCTGCCGATGCCGTGATACCGGTGGAGGAGCAGACCGTTGCGACGGAGGCTGATATTCACGACGCGGCATCCGCTGTTAAGCAAAACATCGACATGGCCGCTGCGCTGATGCGTGTTGTCGTATTCCATACGAACGAAAAGGACTTCCTCTTCATAGCAATTCATCACCTTGTGGTGGACGGCGTGTCATGGCGCATAATTCTGTCAGACCTTGAAACGGCTTACGGTCAGGCGCATGACGACAAGGAGATTGCCCTGCCGGAGAAGACCCACAGTTACCGTGACTTTGTTGAGGCTCAACATCAGTATCTGGGCAGCTACAAACTGTCGCAGGAGATACCCTACTGGGACAGGCAGCAGGAGAAGATGCTCGCCATGCCGACATCCGACGGCAAGGACTACGGACGCAAGTTCAGCAGTCTCACCGTAGCCATGGACGAGACTGACACCAAGTCGCTTCTTGCCGCCAACATGAAGGTCATGGGACTTGACATCAACGACTTGCTCATTACCGGCGTGAGCCGCAGCTTCGCCGCTATGACAGGCGCGAACGCCGTTTCGTTCCTCCTTGAGGGACACGGACGCGAGGAGATGTCCACGCCGCTTGTCACCGACCGCACCGTGGGGTGGTTCACATCCGAATATCCCGTGATTGTGGATGGCCTGACAGGCGACTGCCACCACGACCTGCGCGCCACAAAGGAGACGCTGCACCGCATACCCAACAAGGGAATCGGCTACAACATATTGAAATACCTCGGCAACCGCTACGACACCGACCGTCTGGCGCAGATTAACTTCAATTATCTGGGCGAGATGGATGCCGAACAGAACGGCGCGGACGGTTCAACTGCCGTTCAGTTCTCTTTGTCAAAGACGGTTTCCGCCGGCGAGGACATCGCGAAGGAGAACTGCGCAGGACCCGACCTCACTATAAACTGTGAGGTGAAGCACGGTCGTTTTGAACTGAACCT
>CAVHWJ010000071.1:7649-10609 GCA_963639565.1 uncultured Prevotella sp.
CAGTTGCGCAAAGCCCTCGACAGGCTCGCCGAGAAGCACGAGGTGCTGCGCACCGCCATTATCTACGACGGCGTGAGCGAATACCGTCAGGCTATCGTTACCCGGAAGTTGGGTCTGCGCATGGCGGACATAACCGATAAGGAAGACAAGTACGCCGCCCTCATGGCGATGCGCCACGACATCATGGTGAACGACTACGACTTGCAGCGCAAGCCGCTCATGCAGATTACCTGTGTGAAGACGGCCGAGGACAAGTGTTGCCTTATCATCGCCACCCACCACATCATAGAGGACGGATGGTGCATGATGATATATTTCCGCGACCTTATCAAATACCTCGCCACCGACGCTGACGACGAACACGAGAACCTCGACGGCAGATACGAGGCAGCGGTGCGCGAAATCCTCGCCAAGGACAAGTCGGCGGCTCTCGGCTACTGGCGGAATTTCCTCGCCGACTACGAGACGCGCGCCGAGATTCCTTCTTGGGGCGAAGTTCCTGAGGAGGAGAGGTACGGCCGTTGCGACAAGAACCTTGTGCTCGACAAGGAGACTACCGACGCGCTGACCGCCCTCTGTCAGCACGAACAGGCTACGATAAACAATGCCGTGGAACTTCTCTGGGGCATGGTGCTCCAGACATACAGCCGCACCGGTGATGCCGTCTTCGCTAAGGTCGTTTCAGGCCGTGACAATACCAAGACCGACGTGAACGAGGTGGTGGGACTGTTCATCAACTCCATACCGGTGCGCGTGAAATGCGAAAAGGGCAGTACCGCGCGACAGATGATTGCCGCGCTGCAAAAGCAGTCGGCCGACAGCAACGCCTACGATTTCTGTCCGCTCGCCGAGATACAGAAGCAGAGCGAACTTGGCAGCCAGTTGTTCCAGACCGTCATGGCGTTTGAGAACTACAACAGCGGAGCAGCTTCGGACGATGACGGCATAGGCGGAATCCACGTAACTCCGGTGAATTACGACGAGGAGATTTTCGACGAACTCAATGTCACGTCGTCAGTCAATTCCGACGGTTGCCTGACGCTCCAGATTGTGTTCAACAACAAGCACTACCGTGAGTGTGAGATAGACCGTGTGCTGGCTCTCTTCAAGACTTTCGCCGATGGCATCATCGGCAATCCCGATGCCGAACTGTCGTCTTTGCCTCGCCTCAACGCTGAGGACGAGCATAATATGGCGGTTCTTTCCACCGGCGATACCGTGGAGTATGACACCACGGAGACGTGGATTGATATGTTCCATAGGAACGTTAAGGCGCAGCCCGACCGTGCGGCGGTGGTTGCGGCAAACGGACAGCTTACATACAAGGAACTCGACGAGGAGTCAGACAAGCTGGCCTCTTACCTCGTTGAGCAGGGCGTGAAGCCCGACGATTTCGTGGCAATAAAGATGGGACGCGTCAAGGAGTTTGTCGTTGCCGTAATGGGTATTCAGAAAGCCGGTGCGGCATACGTTCCGGTAGACCCGGAATATCCCGAGGACCGTATCGCCTATATGTTGGAAGACTCCGAGGCGAAGATAACCATAACAGAGGAGACATTCTGCGAGATTGGCAACCCAACAGCGGCTGTTCCCGGGGCAAAGCCCGAGAACCACGCCTATATGATATACACGTCGGGTTCTACCGGCAAGCCTAAGGGCGTTGTGGTGGACGAGAAATCCGTGCGCGCCTGTGCGGAGTGGAACACCGTGGCGTTCGGACTTGACCCGACGAAGAACAACCTTCACCACCCGAGCTTCTCGTTCGACGCTTCAACGTTCGACCTTTTCTATCCGCTCTGCGCCGGAGCTTCCGTGCATATCCTCGACGAGGCTCTGAGAAAAGACCTTGACGGTATGGCGCGCTACATCAAGGACAACAACATAACAGGTATGACGATGAGCACCGCCCTTGGAATGGTGCTCCTCAACCAATACGACCTCGGTCTTGAATACATAATGCTTGGCGGTGAGAAATTCATGCCTGTAAAGAAGACAAGCACCAAACTCTTCAACGGCTATGGCCCGACGGAGTTCACTTGCTGCTCTTCTTATCATATCATAGACCAGGACAACGACATCGACATTCCTATCGGAAAGGCAGTGCCGAACAGTTCAAGCTATATCTGCGACGATGAGGGACACCTGTTGCCGCAGGGCGTGCAGGGCGAACTCTGTCTGGCGGGAATACAGACCGCCAACTGCTACTGGCACAGGGAGGAACTCACGGCGGAGAAATTCCGCACGGTGATGGTGGACGGCAAACCCGTGAGGATGTACCGCACAGGCGACCTGTGCCGCTATAACGAGAACGGCGAACTGATGTTCCTCGGACGTATCGACTTCCAGGTGAAGCTGCGCGGATTCCGTGTGGAGCTTGGCGAGGTGGAAAACCGCGCCAGTCAGTTTGACGGCATATCACAGGTGGCGGCAGAGGTGAAGACCGTGAACGGTCAGCAGCACCTTGTGCTCTATTTCAGTGGGGAAACCGATATAGACACGGCAGCCCTGCAGTCGTTCATGGCTGAGACGCTGACGGAATACATGGTTCCCGACGTGTTCATGCAGCTCGACGAGATGCCTCTGACACCTGTCGGAAAAATCAACCGCAAGGCTCTGCCCGTGCCGGAGATAAAGAGCACCGTAAAGTATGTCGAGCCTGAGGGCGAAGCAGAGAAGGCGGTGGCAAAGGCCATGCAGCAGATACTCGGCATCAGCGATGCCGTCGGTGCGCTCGACAATTTCTTTGAACTCGGCGGCGACTCCATCAAGGCTATCCGCCTTGTCAGTCTGCTCCGCCAGAACGGCATAAACATTCAGGTGGCTGACGTGATGAAGCTGAAGACGGTGCGCGGCATTGCCGGCAACGGTATGGCGGAGACGATCAGCATCAGTCAGGAGCCATGGAGCGGTGTTGTGGAGGACAGTCCGATAATATCCTTCTTCAAGGACTTGAACCTGAA
>CAVHWJ010000072.1:0-7510 GCA_963639565.1 uncultured Prevotella sp.
TACAGCTACAAGCGCGCCCTCGACTTCTCAGGCGTTTCGGGCGTTGAGGCTTACGCCGTGACAGCCGTGAAGACCAACTACACCGAACTCACGCCTCTCACCAAGGTAGCCGCCAACACCGGAGTGCTGCTCAAGGCAAATGCCGGAACATACACCGTTATGCCGATAGAGAAGGCCGACGAAGCGGAGGGCAACCTGCTCGTGGCGACCGCCGAAGACTACACCATAACCGCCGACAACGTGGGCAAGGCCTGGGCTTTGACGCGCAGCAATGGCATGGACGTGTTCAAGTCGGTTGCCGGAACCACCGTCGCCAAGGGCGGCGCATACCTCGGCTATGAGTCAAGCGAGAGCGTTATCTACCTGAGCCAGACCGACGGCATCAGCACTGTGGACGCAAGCCGCGCGGGCGGTGCCGTGGACTACACCAAGCCTGTCTACAACCTCGCCGGCCAGCAGGTGGGCAAGGACTACAAGGGCGTGGTGATACAGAACGGAAAGAAGTTCAGCGTGAAATAACCTGAGCGCACCTTAAACAGACAAAAGTTCCCGTCGCCGTCAGGGCAGCGATTATTCGCCCCTGCGGTGGCGGGAACTTTCGTTTTATGCGGAAAATTTGCGCTTAAACTTACGGTTTATCATAAAACATAAACTTTTTCTTTCTTTTCTTTGGTTTGTTTAATAAAACTGCGTATATTTGCAAACGTAAAAGACAAACTAATATAAAAGGAACGGAAATATACAGACTTACACATTAGATTGCAGTAAAAGCGCGGGCGTAAGGTGTCCCGCATTGCGTGATAAAAGGAACATAAATACACTTTTCATTAGCTTATAAAGGCGAGGTGGTGTGACGCAGCGGATGCGTTGCACCATTTTTTGTGTGTGTTGCTTTATAATTCAATGCCTTATGTCGGGATATTTTACGTATTTCCCCCAAATAAAGAAAAAAAACGAAAAAAAGCGCGGTTTCGCAGATTAAATCATTATGTTTGCAGCCTATTAATACAAAACTGACAGGAACTGCCGCCCCTCCGCGCCGGTTCGCAATCTTCAACAATCACTAAACATTTACAGCTATGAACAAAATCATCAAACTTTCAGCTCTGGCTCTGCCGCTCATGCTGGCACTCGCCGGCTGCAGCGACCACGACAGCGGTCCCTCACCGGTAATCCCCACCGGAGAGATTGAAGACAAAATCCCCACGACCGACGCCCTCGGCACCAAGGTGAAGGGAGCTTACGTGGAGTACGGCGACGTTTCCGGCTACAGCTTCGCCAACGCCGTGATAAGCCGCCACGAACTGGGCAAAGGCAGCGCCAACGCCAATGCCGCCGACAACGTGACGACGGTGTTCATCGCAGGGAGCAGTCTGGACAAGCTCTCGGCAGACGACTGCGCCGACATCGCGAGGTATATCCTCGCTGACAAGACCGTGCTCATCACGCAGCCCACTGTTGCGGCATGGAACAGCTTCGCCGCAAGGCTCGCCGACGCATACACCGGCATAGTGCTCGACGGCAAACTGCCGGCCAACGCCACCGACGCCGCAAAGACATTCTTCGGCGTGTTGAGGCGCGACGTTGATGCGAAACAGAGCGGCTCGCTCTACGGACTGCCTGTCGTGAAGGCGCAGAGCGTGGGCGATAACGACGATTTCTCGTCGATCCTCTTCATCAAGGGGAACACCGTGCGCAGCTACGACCACGACTGCTATGACCACCCAGTGACAACGAGGACAGAAAGCTACAAGCGCGACAAGGACGGCAACTCCGTGTTGCAGGAGACCTCAGAGCCCACGACATTGGAGGCCAACGGCGACGGCGTGAACGGTTTTCTCACGGGGCAGATGGCCGACGACCTGGTTTATCACATCACGTCGAACGACTCCCACTCGGGGGCGAAGACCTCAGCCCCGAAGACGGCGGTGGGCGAAACGGCCTCAGACCTGCAGGACCTCATGGAGGCGCAGCATTTCTCCCACGTGTTCCGGGTGAAATACTCCGCCAGCGACTATAACGGCAAAACAGAACGAGGGTGCCTCGTGGAGGCCAATTATGATATATGGCCGGTGTATGACTTCGACCACCAGACAGACTATTACCTCGTTCACCAGACCCTCACCAGCCATAACGGCGACATGTGCTGCACGTCTACCGACAAGGAGTGGAGCAATATCAACGGCAATTACGTGTATCTGGGCAACTGGGCCGGCGACATGTATATGAACATCGACCTGCTCGACGAACAGGGCAACGCGGTGGAAAACGCCCGCGTGACCAATCCCCAGCCCGCCACGCACCAGGGAACAACCAGCTACACCTCGGGCATGACATGGGGCTTGAACGCCAACGTGGGCCTGAACAAGCAGGGGCCGAGCATCGCAGTGGGAGGTTCGCTGAGCTACACCTCCTCTTACACCACCACCGCGCCCGACTACGCCGTGGAGCTGAACAATTCCGGCACGAAGATCAACTGGAAGTTCATCGCCTCAAACTGCCGCATCATCGGGCATTGGGCGATGTCGAGCAGCAACTGCACCCACGACATCGTGCCCTCCTGCTACCGCAACGACTGCACCTTCAACCAGTCGTTCATATACACCGTGCAGAACCCCACTTCGCAGCGGTACGTGCTCGACGCCTACACGAGGGAAGACCTGGTGGGCTATCGCGGCTATAACGTGCTGTTCTATATGTATGACGACTATTGCTATGAATCGAGCGAGGCGAAATACCAGGTGGTGATGAATCCGCCCACGAGGTATAAGTCAGACTGGTACATGACGATAGAGGTGCCCGAGGGCGTGAAGCAGGATAAGGTGCGCCAATTCCTCCAGGCTCATTATCCCAAGTACTGGAACGAGAGCTTCACCTGCTACACGTTTATGAAAGACGACACGCTTCCCGTGAAGATGGCGTTGGGCGAGTTCCTGAGCGACATCAACAACGACCTCATCTCATGGAAGGCCGCAGGCTTCACCGGCAAATACACCATCTCCGTTCACCCCAGCACGTCCTCACAGGAGCTGACCTCGTTCAGCTTCACCGTGGAATGACGTTTCCCGGCTGCCTTTCGCGGCGGTATTCCGCATAAAGTACTGCTGTAATCCGTGCCAAGTACTGGAGTAATCCCTATCGGAATACTCCGGTACTGCAACCGGATTACAGCAGTATTTTTCGTTTCAACAGGTGAAGTCCGCATGGTTGTAAATGAAAGCCCCGTGCCTCCCCCCTGAATGTTAAAAATAAATATATTTGGAAAGGCATATCTTATTATATGTTATCTTTGCATTATCTTTGCAAGGCTATACGAATACACATTTAAATATATGTCGTGCATTATTAATATCGAAACGAGCACCGGCGTGTGCTCACTCACTGTTAGTCAGGACGGTGCCGACATCTTCACACGTGAAGACCATACCGGGCCTAACCATGCCGTAAAACTTGGGGAATTTGTAGACGAGGGACTGTCGTTCGCCGACAGCCACGCCATACCGGTGGATGCCGTGGCGGTGAGCTGCGGCCCCGGGTCGTACACCGGACTGCGCATCGGCGTCTCCATGGCGAAGGGCATCTGCTACGGCCGCGACGTGAAGCTCATCGCCGTGCCTACGCTCGAACTGATGGCGGTGCCGGTGCTGCTCCACCACGAGATAGAGGACGACGCACTGCTCTGCCCGATGATAGACGCGCGCCGCATGGAAGTGTATTCCGCGATTTACGACCGCAGCTTGAAGGAGGTGAGGGGCGTGCAGGCCGACGTGGTGGACGGCACGACTTACAGGGAATACCTCGACAAACGGCCCGTGTATTTCTTCGGCAACGGCGCGAAGAAATGTATGCAGGAGATAAACCACCCCAACGCGCACCTTATAGAAGGCATCGAGCCACTTTCCAAATACATGTACCCCCTCGCCGAAAAGCGGATAGCCAGGGAGCGGTATGAGGACGTGGCGTATTTCGTGCCGTTCTATTTGAAGGACTTCGTGGCGCAGACACCGCGCAAGCTGCTCTGAAACAGGGCGTCATACAACATAAGAAAACACTGAAAGATGAATATAAAGGGACTGGATTACAACACCACCAGGGACAAACTCGTGCTGCCCGAATACGGCCGCGAGATACAGAAGATGGTAGACTACGCCGTGGCGCTGCCCGACAGGAACGAGAGGCAACGCTGCGCCGAGACGATAGTGGCGGTAATGGACAGGATGCTGCCCCACAACAGGGTGAACGCCGACTACAAGCGCAAGCTCTGGGACCACCTTGCCATAATGAGCGGTTTCAAGCTCGACATCGACTACCCCTACGACGTGAGCGGAGCGGCGAAGATAGCCGCGAAGCCGGAGCCGATGCAATACCCGATGAACAGGATTCCCGTGAGGCACTACGGCCACATGGTGTTCCTGCTCCTCGACAGGCTCAAGGCAATGGCGCCTGGGGCTGAACGCGACGCGCTCGCCCTCGCCACGGCGGAGCAGATGAAGCGCGACCTCGTGCAGTGGAACCACGGCTCGAACAACGACGAGAGGGTGCTCTCCGACATGGCGCGCTTCACCGACGGCGTTATCCAGCTCGACATGCGCGACCTGCAGAACATCCGCGTGGCGGCGCCGCAGCAGAAAAACTCCGGCCCCGACAGGAAGAAAGCCAAAAGGAAACAGAACCACTAACACCCCGTATCAGGTATGGAATCTTTTGTTATTGAGGGTGGACACCCACTCAGCGGCGTCATCACGCCACAGGGGGCGAAAAACGAGGCCCTCGAGGTGATCTGCGCCACGCTGCTCACCGCCGGCGAGGTGCGCATCAAGAACATCCCCGACATCCTCGACGTGAACAACCTCATCCTGCTGCTCCGCGACATCGGCGTGGCGGTGGAGAGGGTGGACAGGAACGAATACGTGTTCTGCGCCAAGGACATCAATCTGGACTACCTCGACAGCGAGGAGTTCGTGGCCAAGTGCGCCTCCCTGCGTGGCAGTGTGCTGCTGATAGGCCCTCTGCTCGCCCGCTTCGGCAAGGCGGTGGTGGCGAAGCCCGGCGGCGACAAGATAGGCCGGCGCCGTCTCGACACGCATTTCCTCGGCTTCAAGAAGCTCGGCGCGAAATTCGTTCACAGCGAGGGGGCTAACACCTTCGAGATAAAGGCCGGAAGGCTCAAGGGAACTTATATGCTGCTCGACGAGGCTTCGGTCACGGGAACGGCCAACATCATAATGGCGGCCGCGCTCGCCAAAGGCACAACGACGATTTACAACGCCGCGTGCGAACCTTATATACAACAGCTCTGCCGGATGCTCAACGCCATGGGCGCGCACATCAGCGGCATCGCCTCCAACCTCATCACGATTGAGGGCGTGAAGGAACTCCACGGCGCGGAACACACCGTGCTGCCCGACATGATCGAGGTGGGTTCATTCATCGGCATGGCGGCAATGGTGGGCAACGGACTGAGGATAAAGAACGTGTCGGTGGAGAACCTCGGCATCATCCCCGACGCTTTCCGCCGCCTCGGCGTGAAAATCCTTGTGGAGGGCGACGACATCTTCGTGCCGCACCTTCCGCATTATCAGGTGGATTCGTTTATCGACGGTTCGATAATGACCCTCGCCGACGCGCCGTGGCCGGGTCTCACCCCCGACCTCCTCTCGGTGCTGCTCGTGGTGGCCACACAGGCCAGGGGCAGCGTGCTGATACACCAGAAAATGTTTGAGAGCCGCCTGTTCTTCGTGGACAAGCTCATCGACATGGGAGCGCAGATAATCCTCTGCGACCCCCACCGCGCCGTGGTCGTGGGCCACGACCACAAGGTGAGGCTCAAGGCCGGCAGGATGACAAGTCCCGACATCCGCGCCGGCATCGCCCTGCTCATCGCCGCGCTGAGCGCCAACGGCACGTCGCGCATCGACAACATAGCGCAGATTGACCGCGGCTATGAGGACATAGAGGCGAGGCTCAACGCCCTGGGGGCGAACATCAGGCGAGTGAAAAACTGACAATTTCCTACGGAATGATAAGACAGGAAGACGTTTACAAGATAGGAAAGACGGGCAAGCCGCACGGTGTGAAGGGGGAGCTGTCGCTCTTCTTCACCGACGACGTGTTCGACCGTGTGGATGCCGACTACCTCGTGCTCTGCATCGACGGCATCCTCGTGCCTTTCTATATGGAGGAGTGGAGGTTCAAGACCGGCGAGACGGCTCTCGTCAAGTTCGACGGCATCGACACCAAGGAACAGGCCGCCGAACTCACCGGCTGCGAGGTGTTCTTCCCCAAAGCCCTCTCCGACAGGGCCGACGACGAACTGACATGGGATGAAATCATCGGTTTCAGCATCGTGGACTCCAACTGCGGCTGCGCGCCCGTGGGGAAAATAGTGGACGTGGACGAATCCACGGAGAACGTGCTCTTCGAGGTGGAGACGCCTTCGGGGAGCGTCATCCTCGTTCCTGCCATCGAGGGGATAGTGACGGATGTCAATCCCGAAACGAAAACTGTTACGGTGGCTTTGCCCGAAGGCTTGGCCGACCTTAATGATAACTGCTGACATTTGATTATGAAAAAACAGATAGCCATTCTTGGTTCCACCGGGTCGATAGGCACCCAGGCCCTGCAAGTCATCGAGGAGCACTCCGACCTGTATGAGGTGTATTGCCTCACGGCGAACAACAGGGTGAAGGAACTCGCCGCACAGGCGCGCAAGTTCAGCCCGGCGGCAGTGGTGATAGCCAACGAAGCGTATTACGACGAACTGAAAGAGCTGCTCTCCGACCTGCCCGACATCAAGGTGTATGCCGGGCGGCAGGCTCACGACGATATAGTGACTGCCGGCCCTGTGGACATGGTGCTCACCGCCATGGTGGGCTTCGCCGGTCTCAGTCCCACGATACAGGCGATAAAGGCGCACAAGAAGATCTGTCTCGCCAACAAGGAGACGCTCGTGGTTGCCGGCGAACTGATTTGCCGCCTTGCCGCGGAGAACCACGCTCCGATACTGCCCGTGGACAGCGAGCACTCCGCCATTTTCCAGAGCATCGTGGGCGAGGGCGACAACGAGATTGAGAAGATACTGCTCACAGCGTCGGGCGGTCCGTTCCGCACATTCTCGCAGGAGCAGCTCGCCGCGGTGACAAAGGCCGACGCGCTGAAGCACCCCACGTGGAGCATGGGCGCGAAGATTACGATAGACAGCGCAACGATGATGAACAAGGGGTTCGAGGTCATCGAGGCCAAGTGGCTCTTCGGCGTTGAGGCTGACAGGATAAGCGTGCTGGTGCATCCGCAGTCGATAGTACACAGCGCGGTGATGTTCGCCGACGGCGCGGTGAAGGCGCAGCTCGGCGTGCCGGACATGAGGCTGCCGATACAGTACGCCTTCTCGTTCCCCGACAGGCTTCACCTTGGCGGCGACCGCCTCGACCTGTTCCGCAACAAACTGGAGTTCTTCGAGCCTGATTTCGACAAGTTCCGCTGCCTTGCCCTCGCCTACGAGGCGATACGC
>CAVHWJ010000072.1:7753-10580 GCA_963639565.1 uncultured Prevotella sp.
AAGACAAATAGGACAGATAGGACAAATAGCTAAAACAAACGAATAACAACAAACAACGAAACGAATAACAAATGGAAGTATTCTTAATCAGACTGCTGCAATTCATGCTGGCAATCTCTCTTCTTGTGCTGCTCCACGAGGGCGGACATTTCTTTTTCGCTAAACTTTTCGGCGTGAGGGTTGAAAAGTTTTTCCTTTTCTTCGACCCTTGGTTCCATATTTTCCAGTTCAAGCCCAAGAACAGCGACACCACCTACGGCATCGGCTGGCTGCCTCTCGGCGGATATTGCAAGATTTCGGGCATGATAGACGAGTCGTTCGACACCGAACAGATGAAGCAGCCGGCGCAGCCGTGGGAGTTCCGCACCAAGCCGGCGTGGCAGCGTCTGCTCATCATGATAGGCGGTGTGCTGGTGAATTTCCTCCTTGCGCTGTTCATATACAGCATGGTGCTCTTCCACTGGGGCGACAGCTACATCCCAGTGAAGGACATGACGATGGGAATGAAGTTCAACGCCGAGGCAAAGGCCGCCGGCTTCAAGGACGGCGACGTGCTCATCGGCACTAACGAAAAGACTTTCGTGAAGTTCGACATGGATATGCTCCGCGCTCTGTCGGAGGCGCAGAACGTAACGGTGAAGCGCGACGGCAAGACCGTGAAGGTGAATATGCCGGCCGACATGAACCTGCTTAAAATGGTGAAGGCGGAGCCGGCTTTCGTGCGCCCCTTCATTCCTGCCGACATCGACACCATAATCCCCGGCGGGGCCGCTGCCAAGGCCGGGATGAAAAAGGGCGACAGGATTCTCGCCGTGAACGGCAAGGCGGTGGACTCATGGAACGAGTATAACGACTGCCTCGGCGTGATGAAAGACGTGCTCGCCGCCGCGCCGCAGACGCAGAAGGACTCCCTCAAGGTGCGCACAGCCACCATCGTTTACCGCAGTGCCGCCACGGGCAACGCCGACACCGCAAAGGTGGTGCTCTCGCCGGAGATGCAGCTCGGCGTGGGGATGTCTTACCTCGCCAAATACTACAAGCCGGTGACGGAGACTTACAGTTTCTTAGGGAGTTTCCCTGCCGGAGTGAAATACGGCATCGACGTGCTCAAGGGCTATGTGGACGACCTGAAATATGTGTTCACGGCCGACGGGGCGAAGTCGCTCGGCGGCTTCGGGGCTATCGGCAGCCTCTTCCCCGAGACGTGGGACTGGATGCGCTTCTGGAACATGACGGCGTTCCTGAGCATCATCCTCGCCTTTATGAACATACTGCCCATTCCGGCCCTCGACGGCGGACACGTGCTGTTCCTGCTCTACGAGATGATTACCGGCAAGGCCCCGGGGGAGAAATTCCTCCTGCGCGCCGAATATGTGGGCTTCACGATATTGATATTGCTGATGGTGGTGGCAAACCTCAACGACGTGTTGAGGTGGCTGGGCATAATGTAGGATATTGTAACAGGCGACTGACGGATGAGACTTCTGAGAGTGGCGGACAGGCTGTCCGCCGTGTTCCTTCTGCCGATACGGCGCAACGCCGTGTTCTTCCTGTTCATGTACCTGTTGGGGCTGGTGTGCTGCTACGCCATAGTGCCTGACAACGGCAAGAGCCACGCCTATACCCTGACGTGGCAGGAACTGTTCTTCGACACCTACACCGTGTGCGTCCTCCTTGCCCTTGTTCCCCGGCGGGCGAGGGCGTGTGTCAGGGCTGCTGTGTATGCCGTGGCGTATGTGCTGGCGGTAATCGACCTCTACTGTTATGTGAAATTCGATTCCACCCTCAACCCCACGATGCTCCTGCTCGTGGGCGAGACTAACGCCGGGGAGGCTTCGGAGTTCATCGCCTCTTACCTCAGCATGGACGTGCTTTTCAGCAGCGTCGGCCTCGTCGCGCTGCTCGCCGCGGTGAATGTGGTGGTGGGCGTTTGGGGGTGGAAAATCCTGAAGCGTGTCGCCAGGCGTTTCCCCCCAATAAGAACCGCCCTGCGTTTTCCCAAAACAAGACTCGCCCCCCGACACGCCGCTCTTTTGCGCATTGCCGCCGGGGTTGTGGTGATAGTGGCATATATAATATGTGGCTCGATGTCGTGGGAAAACAAGCGTCTGCTCGTCCGCCTGATGTCGTACGACAACATCGGCGAGGTGGAACACGAACTCACCAAGAAACCCCACGGCGAACAGTACCTTCCCCTTTACCGCTTCTGTTTCAGCGTCTACGCCAACGAGCTTACGGCGAAACAGATTGTGCGCCTGAAAGAAACGCTCAACGACGTGAAGGTGGACAGCTGCTCGTTCCGCAGCAAGACAATAGTGCTCATCATCGGCGAGAGCTACAACCGCAACCATTCCGCCCTCTACGGGTATAAGACCCCCAACACGCCGCGCCAGAAGAAACTGCGGCGCAAGGGCGAACTGGTGACGTTCACCGACGTGGTGTCGCCGTGGAACCTCACGAGCTTCGTCTTCAAGCACCTTTTCTCCCTCTATGCCGTGGGCGACACGGGCGAGTGGTGCGACTATCCCCTCTTTCCCGAGGTGTTCCGCCGCGCCGGCTACCACGTCACGTTTATGACAAACCAGTTCCTGCCCCAGGCAAAGGAGGCGGTGTATGATTTCAGCGGAGGCTTTTTCCTCAACGACGAGACGCTCAGTAAGGCGCAGTTCGACACGCGCAACAAGACCCTCTACCGTTTCGACAACGGTCTGCTGTGCGAATACGACAAACTGCGCGACGAGGGCAAGGACAAGCCGCAGCTCGTTATCTTCCACCTCAAGGGGCAGCACGTGGACTACCGCTCGCGCAGTCCGCGTACCCACAAGAA
>CAVHWJ010000073.1:0-10510 GCA_963639565.1 uncultured Prevotella sp.
CCCACGTTCGTTTACCACGGGTTCAGATACGCGCAGGTCACCGGACTGAAAAATCCCAAGAAGGAGGATTTCATCGGCGAGGTGGTGAGCGACGAAATGGAACAGACGGGGACGTTCAGCTGTTCCGACACTATCCTCAACAAGGTTTACCACAACGCACAGTGGGGCATCCTCGCCAACTACAAGGGGATGCCCGTGGACTGTCCGCAGCGCGACGAGAGGCAGCCGTGGCTCGGCGACAGGACGAGGGGCAACCTCGGCGAATCGTTCGTCTACGACAACAACCTGCTCTACCGCAAATGGGACCGCGACATAGTGGAGGCGCAGCGCGAGGACGGCTGCATCCCCGACGTGGCACCGGCATACTGGAACTACTACTCCGACAACATTACGTGGCCGGCGGCACTGCCGTTCTCAATGGAGATGCAGTATGACCAGTACGGCGACACGGCGGCGATAAAGGCGTTCTACCCGGCAGTAAAAAAGTGGATGAACCACATGAGCTACCAGTATGAAAAAAACGGACTGATGCCGCGCGACAAATACGGCGACTGGTGCGTGCCGCCGGAGGACATCAAGATGATACACAGCCGCGACCCGAAACGAGTGACTGACGGAACGCTCATCGCCACGGCATATTACTACCACCTCAACAAAAAGATGCAACGCTTCGCCAATATCCTGGGCAAAGCGGACGACGCAAAGGCTTTCGGCGCAAAGGCGCAGGAGGTGAAGGACGCTTTCAACAAGAAGTTCCTCACCGTGAACATGGACACACATGAGGCTTACGGCGGACTGCTCTACCCCGACTCCACGTTCTACGGCAACAACACCTGTACGGCGAACCTCCTGCCGCTCGCTTTCGGCATGATTGACGACGACTATGTGAAGACTGAGGTGGAGAAGAACATACTGAAGAACATCATCACCGACAACAAGGGCAGGATTTCGTGCGGCGTAATCGGAGTACAGTGGATTATGCACACGCTCACCGACATGAAGAGGAGCGACGTGGCGTGGCTACTCGCCACCAACAAGGCTTACCCCAGTTGGGGCTACATGGCGGAGAACGGCGCGACGACGACTTGGGAACTGTGGAACGGCAACACCGCCAACCCCAAGATGAACAGCGGCAACCACGTGATGCTGCTCGGCGACCTCGTGTCGTGGATTTACCAGAACCTCGGCGGCATCAACAGCGACCCCGACAAACCCGGCTACAAGCACATCATCCTGAGACCTGATTTCAGCGTGGACGAGATTGACGACATACAGTCTTCCTACAAGAGCATATACGGAAGCATCGGCAGCACGTGGAAGAAGGTGAACGGCAAACTCGCATGGGACGTTGAAATCCCTGCCAACACCACAGCCACGGTTTATTTCCCCGACGGGACTACGAAAGAGGTGGGTTCAGGCAAATACTCGTTCACGGCAACCCTGCCGATGAGGGACAAGAGGATTGTGAAAGACGAGTTTCTCTACACCAAAGCCTCGTTCCCCGAATGCCACTCCGCCACGATAGCCGAGACGACGAAGGGCGACCTTGTGGCGACATACTTCGGCGGAACGAAGGAGCGCAACCCCGACGTGTGCATCTGGGTGAGCCGCAAGGCGAAAGGTTCTGACTCATGGACTGCACCGCAGATGGTGGCTGACGGAGTGCTCTGCGACACGCTGCGCAAGGCTTGCTGGAACCCCGTGGTGTATCAGATACCGCAGGGAGACCTCGTGATTTATTTCAAGATAGGAAGCAGCGTGAGCGACTGGACGGGTTGGATGACGCGCTCCAAGGACGGCGGCAAAACGTGGTCGAAGCGCGAACCGCTGCAAAAGGACTACCTTGGTCCGGTGAAGAACAAGCCTGTACTAAGCAAGGGCCGCCTCATCGCCCCAACGAGCATCGAGAGCAACGGCTGGAGGCTGTACTTTGAATATTCCGACGACATGGGCAAGACATGGAAGCGCAGCGACTATGTGGAGGCTGACAGCGCAATGATAAACGGCAAGATGAAGCTGAAAGACCTCGCCATTCAGCCGAGCGTCATCTTCCTGAAAGACGGACGGTTGGCGGCAGTGGCGCGCACACGCAGCGAACACATCGGGATTACGTACAGTTCGGACAACGGCGAAACATGGTCGCGCTTGCAGCTCATCGACACGCCGAACAACAACAGCGGACTGGACGCGGTGACGCTCACCGACGGCAGTCACGTGCTTATCTGCAACGACAAGCCTATCCCCCACGGGATAAAGAACGGCAAGGGCCTGCGCACGCCGCTCTCGCTGATGACGAGCGACGACGGTGTGGACTGGAAACACTGGATGACGCTCGAGGATTCGCCCATTAGCCAGTATTCCTATCCGTCGATAATCCAGACCTCCGACGGACACATCCACTGCATCTACACATGGCGCAGACAGAGAATCAAACACATCGAAATCATACCGTAACAAGAGACATCAAATGAAAAGGCTATTGACATTATTGATTATAGCGTTAGCCCTAAGCATTGGAACTGCATCCGCAGCCACGGCAGACCGCCCCGCATCTGTGGCGGGACTGTTCCCCATGCAGGGCAGCGGAAGAATCATCTACAATTTCAACCAGGGGTGGCGTTTCCACCTCGGCGACGCGGCAGGGGCAGAAGCCACAGGCTTCGACGATTCAAAGTGGGAGGTGGTGTGCGCACCGCATACCTCGCGCCTCGAACCGTCGGAGGCGAGCGGCGGACGCAATTACCAGGGCGTGACTTGGTACAGAAAGACGTTCACAGTTCCGACAGACATGAGCGGCAAGGACATCACCCTCTATTTCGAGGCGATAATGGGCAAGCAGGACATCTACGTGAACGGCAAGAAAGCCACGAAACACCTCGGCGGCTATCTGCCCATTATCATCAACCTGAGCCGACTGGGAGTGAAAGCCGGCGAGAAATGCCTCGTGGCGGTTAAGGCAGACAACAGCGACGACAAGACCTATCCGCCAGGAAAGAAACAGGCTGCTCTCGATTTCTGCTACCACGGCGGAATGTACCGCGACGTGTGGCTCATCGGCAAGTCGCGCGTGGCAATCACCGACGCCAACGAGCGCAACACCGCAGCAGGGGGCGGAGTTTTCCTGCACTACGACAATATCTCTGAGAAGAAAGCCGACGTTTACGTGAACGTGGAGACAGGCAACAGCGGCAGTTCCAACGCCAACCCGACCATAGTTGCGAAGATAAAGGACAAGGACGGCAAGACCGTGGCGACGATGAAGGCAAAGGCCAGCGTGGCACCGGGCAAGTTCGCCACGGCGGAACTACACACCACGCTTAAAGCCCCCCACCTGTGGAGTCCCGAATCGCCGTATCTCTACGACGTGGAGATAAGCGTTATCGAGGGCGGCAAGACGGTGGACGGCGGCGCAGTTCGCATGGGAATACGCCACGCCGAGTTCTGCGGCAAAGACGGTTTCTGGCTCAACGGCAAACCCTACCATCAGCTTGTGGGAGGCAACCGCCACCAGGATTTCGCCTACGTGGGCAACGCCCTGCCGAACAGTCAGCAGTGGCGCGACGCCAAGAGGCTCAAGGATGCCGGAATGAACATCATCCGCGCCGCCCACTATCCGCAGGACCCGGCGTTTATGGACGCGTGCGACGAATTGGGACTTTTCATCATCATCCCCACCCCGGGGTGGCAATACTGGAACAAAGACCCGCATTTCGGCGAACTCGTACATGAGAACACCCGGCAGATAATACGCCGCGACCGCAACCACACGAGCGTGCTGATGTGGGAACCTATCCTCAACGAGACACGCTATCCCGAAGATTTCGCCCTGAAGGCTCTCGACATAACAAGGGAGGAGTTCCCCTACCCCGGCCGTCCCGTGGCGGTGGCTGACATGAACTCAGCGGGCGTAAAAGAGAACTACGACGTGGTTTACGGTTGGACCGACGACATCGGCAAGGAGGGAACACCGAGCGACAAATGCGTGTTCACGCGTGAGTTCGGCGAAATGGTGGACGACTGGTACGCCCACAACTGCCTCAACCGCGCCGCACGCTCGTGGGGCGAGAAGCCGATGCTAACGGCAGCCCTCTCGCTCTGCGACACCTACGGGGAGATGCACCACAAGCAGCGGAAGTTCATCGGCGGTTGCCAGTGGCACCCGTTCGACCACCAGCGCGGCTATCACCCCGACCCCTATCTCGGCGGAATATACGACGCTTTCCGTCAGAAGAAATACGCCTTTGAAATGTTCCGTTCGCAGAACCGCGGCGGAGATCCGATGGTGTTCGTGGCAAACGAGATGACACAGTTCTCTGACACCGACGTGGTGGTGTTCTCCAACTGCGACAGCGTACGACTGACGCAGTTTGAGGGCGACAAGGTTCTCACCCTCCCCGTGGTTCACGACGACAACGACAAGCCCTGCGCCCCCGTGGTGTTCAAGGGGTTCTGGGATTTCTGGAAAGCACGCGAATACAGTTACAAGCAGCGCAACTGGCAGCGTGTGAGTCTGCTGGCAGAGGGGATAAAAGACGGCAAGGTGGTATGCTCCGAAAAGAAGATGCCCTCGCGCCGTTCCACCAAGATACGCCTCTACGCCGACGAAATGGGCAAGCGGCTCACGGCTGACGGCAGCGACTTCATCGTGGTGGTGGCGGAGATTACCGACGACAACGGCAACGTGAAGCGTCTGGCAAAGGACAACATCGTGTTCTCAGTTGAGGGCGAGGGCAGGATAATCGGCGACGAATCAATCCTCGCCAACCCGCGCGTAGTGGAATGGGGCAGCGCGCCGGTGCTGATACAAGCCACCGACAAGCCGGGGAAGATAACAATCCACGCCCGCAGCGCGTTCGGCGGAACATACGCCCCCACCGAAGCCTCCCTCACGATAGAGAGCGTGGCGTCGCCACTGCCCAAATGCTACACCGACGTGCCGACGGCAAAGGCCAGGCGCACGGTACAGGCATCGGAAACCAAGCAGATGAGCGAGGAGGAACGCCAGCGCACGCTTGAGGAGGTGAACCGCCAGCAGGCTGATTTCGGAATACAGTAAGCGCAAAGGCGCATTTGAAACACGACTAAAATTTTCAGGATATGACAAGAGAAGAGACGGTACTCAACTACCTGAGGGAACACGACATCCCCTTCACCAACTACAACCACCCCGAGGGCAAGACCATTGAGGAGGCGAAGCGTTGGTGGAAAGACGACGGCAGCATGCACTGCAAGAACCTGTTTTTCCGCAACCACAAGGGCAACAGGCATTATCTGGTGTGCTTCGACAGCGACCATGACCTTGCAATCCACGACCTTGAGCATCTGCTGAAGGAGTCGCTGGTGAGCCGCGGCTTGCCCTCGTGCGGCAAACTGTCGTTCGCCTCGCCCGAGAGGATGATGAAATACCTTGGTCTCGAACCGGGCAGCGTGTCGCCGTTCGGCCTCATCAACGACACGGAGAACCACGTACACCTGTTTCTCGACGAGAACCTGAAAAAGGCTGAGACAATCTCGTTCCACCCCAACGACTGCCGCGGCACGGTAGTGATACGCTTGGAGGATTTCGAGCGTTACCTCAAAATCGTGGGCAACGAATATGAATACCTCAAACTGTATTAGTACGGGGAATAACGGTTACGCCGCAAGGCAAAAGACAAAAAGAGAAAGTCACGGGACGTAGCATCATGCGTTCCGTGACTTTTTTCGTTATCCTGTATAACAGAACCGTTCCCTGCCCTATTTTCTTGTTTTCCCACAAAAAACACCCCAAAAGCTCGTTTTATTAAATGGCATTTTATAAATTTGCAGAGTTTTATAAAGTGACACTTTACAAATATCGTCATGGACAAGATATTATTGAAGCAGATTTTGACAGATAACCGGCATGAAGTGGAGCGTTATCAAGTACACCACAGGGACATTGACATGGCAGGATTTCCGTGCTATGTCTTCGTGGGCGTACGTAGAGCCGGCAAGTCATTTCTCCTGTACCAAAAGATGCAACAGCTTTTGGCGGAGGGACACAGCTGGGATGAAATGCTGTACCTGAACTTTGAGGATGACCGGTTGGCAGACTTCACCAATGCCGACTTCAACCTCATACTTGAATGTCATGCGGAAATGTCGGGCAAACGCCCCATCCTGTTTCTTGACGAGATACAGAACATCAACGGTTGGGAAAAGTTCGCAAGAAGATTGGCAGACACCAAATACCAAGTATATATCACAGGCAGCAACGCCAAGATGCTGTCGGGCGAAATAATGACGACATTAGGGGGGCGTTATCTCACGGTGGAGGTCTACCCTTTCAGCCTCAAGGAATATTTTGATTTCAGCGGTCAGCCTTACGACGAGAAAACGGTGCTTGGTACGGAGAGCCGTGCAGAAATGAAACGGTCATATTCGGAGTTCTTCCATTGGGGAGGACTGCCCGAGAGCATCGGACTGCCCGTAAAACGGAACTATCTGAGCAGCACTTTCCAGAAAATATACTTAGGCGACATTTGCAGCCGCAACAACATCAGCAACCCCAACCTTCTCCGCCTAATGGCAAAAAAGGTCGCTGAAAGCGTAAAGCAGCCAATCTCCTACAACCGCTTGGCAAAGATTCTCTCTACCGTAGGGGGAAAAATCAGCGTTCCCACTGTAAGCAACTACATGCAATATTGCGAGGACGCGTGGCTGTTGCTGCGCTTGCACAACATCGCCTCGTCTTTCGCAGAAAAAGAGACCATATCAAAGTATTATTTCATAGACAACGGTCTGCTAAACCTATTTCTCATAGACGGCGAGACCTCGCTCTTGGAGAACCTTGTGGCAGTCACCTTGTTCAGGAAATACGGACACGACAAGGACAACGAAAGGGTGTTTTTCTATAATTCCAACGTTGAAGTGGACTTCTACATCCCCGAAGACGAGACGGCAATCCAAGTGTCTTACAGCATTTCCGCCAACGACTCCACGTACAACCGGGAAATCTCCGCATTGCAAAAACTCCCAGCGGTTCTTTCCTGCCACAAACGCCTCGTCATCACGTATGATGAAGAACAGACGATAAAAGACGACTTTGGAGAAATCCAAGTCCTGCCATATTGGAAATGGTGCCTGGAGGTGTTCTCTTAAAATAAGGCATATAAGCAAAAAGTCACGGGACGCGGCATCATGCGTTCCGTGACTTTTTGTTATTCGGTCAATACAAATTCTATCGTATCACCTTCCTGCAACTGCCGTCGCTGTATCTCACCACGGTGATACCGCGGGAGGGAGAGGACAGGAGAGTGCCGTTGGCGGAGTAAAAGGCAACCGCCGTGGGGGCTGAATTTCCGGTTTCGGTGCGGCTAATTGCTGCCGTGGCATCAGGAACGGCAACCGCCGTGTTCTCGATTACGCAGTTGGTGTAGTCGGTGCTGTCGTAGTCGCCGACAGAAGCGACAGCCTTTATGTCGGACTTCTTCCAAGCCGGGTCGATGTCAAAGGTGTATTCGTAGGTGAATGTGTCGCCGCTCCACTCCACCGGCACGCCCCACATGGCGTTGATGCCGCGCATCACGTGCTGGTGATAGTATGTGTCGGTGCCGCTGCCGGCCTGAGCGTCGGCGAGCACGTTGTCCTCGGTGAGGAAGACGGTAATTCTCTGGTCGGTGTTGCCGAAAGCGGCGAGTTTGTCGCCGTAGACCTTCACGTTTAGCTTCGTGCCGTCGGCGGAATAGGCGGCTTCGGCACGGATTGACAGCGACGACTCCCCCTCGGCGATGGACTTTATGAAAGCCGCGATATAGTCCTTGCCGTAGACAGCCGACATCACGGGCGACGATGCGCCGAAGGCGTTTCTGTTGAACATCACGCCCGGGGCGAACGTACCGTCAGGACCGTAGAACCATTTATAATCGAGGTCAGTCTGGGTGGTGAAACCGTCAGTATTATACCCCGAATGATGGCAAACCACCGCCATGTGGCGCGCCATGCTCTTGTCGGCGAGGAGTTCGGCGATAGCCTGAGCCGCCGCCGGACAGTTGGGGCACTGCTCCGTGGTGAACTCCTCGAGCAGCACCATGCGCAGATAGTTGAAGAGACACAAGGCGGTGTTGTTATCCGTGTACACGTCGGCGTTGCCGTCTATACTTCCCACGTTCAGCGCAACGCTGCCGCCCGGCACGATGCCGCTTGCCGCAGGGATGTCGAATGTGAGAGTGTCGAGAGCGTCGGGGGCAATCTCAGCCTCAACGTCCTCTTGGCAGTTGTAGCCGTCGCCGACCACATTCATCTGCATCCTGTGCAGAGGGTTCTGGCCGCGGTTATACACCCTCGCCTCAACCTGACGCGTGCCGTCGGCAAGGACGAGTCCGCGCGCCGACAACAGCCACACGTCCCACGAGGGCATCTTGTCACCGTCGATGCCCGCCTCAATGGCGAGCGTGCCGTTGCCGGGAACGGCGGTCCATTCAGCCCCCGCGCCCAACTTGACGAATGACTCGCCCACGGCCTCGCCGGCCAACCTCGTGGCGCAAACCTTCGTGCGCTGGTAATAGGTGTAGCCCACATAGAGCGGCACACCGGTCTCTATCGCCACCGGGGCTGAGAGCGCGACCGTGTTCCACCCTGTCGAAACATCCCCGAAACCGTCGTCCTTGAAACGTGTAATCTTGCCCGCGGCGAGGTTCTCGCCGTCGAGGCTCTTCCTCACCCACACCACAACCGAATCCACATACACCTTGGTGTTGGGGAGCGACACGCTCACGGTCTGTATGCCGTTGCCCACATACTGCGCCATCATCGCCGGGTCAATCCTCAGCGCGGCGGAACATTCCGTCTTCCCCGTGGCGACAAGCCCAGAGTCCGCCCCCATCCTGTGCAGGGCATACCCCACGCTAATGGTGTGCGCCGTTGTCAGGACGGAGACGAGAGCTGCCGCAATAATCACTATCGGTCTTTTCATAATGTTGAAAGGTTTATTTCACGTACACCTTCTTCGTCACGCCGTTGCCCTTCACGATGTAAAGTCCCGGCGCGGTGGCTTTATCCACCTTCATGCCGCTGGCGGTGTAGATGCTGTTGCCGCCGTCGGTGTCTGCCTTTGCCGAGTTGATGCCGTCTGAGCTTCCCTTGATGTCCACACACATCACGCGCATACCGCCCTCGCCCGGGATTTCGTTCCAGTTGTCGTCATACTGCTTGTCGCAGGTGTAGAAGATATAGGCGTTGTCGTCGTCGCTTACCACTGAGAAGCCCGAAGACTCGAAATTGTCCTCGGCAATCTGACGCTTCCACGCCGTCTTGCCGTCAAGCCCTATCTTGCATACGTAGAAGTTCGCGCCGTTCCAGCTCTGGGCGTTGCCGTAGAGCAGCACCCATCCGTCGCTCTGCGAGATAGCCTTCACGGGCACCATTCCCCACATCTCGTTCTTGTCGTAGGAGTAGCCAAGCAGACTGTCGCCCTCCCACGTATAATCGCCGTCCACTGCCACCTGGTTCACCCAAAGACTATTGTCGGTGTACTTATAGCTGAACGCCACGAAAGCCTTGTCGCCGTTCACCGCCAATACCGGGGTGTCGGCGTCGCCGTCCTGCGTGCCGTTGGCGAGGAACTCCTCCTCATACACCGCGCCGTCGGCGGTGAGGTGGTTTGTCACCATATATCCGCTGTAATTCAGCAGTTTCCTGTAAACGAACATCAGTCCGCCCTTGCCGTCAGGCTCCACGGTAGGCTCTGTGGTGTACGTTCCTCCTGTAATCGTTCCGCTCTCCACCGTCACGGGTTCCGCCCACACGTCCTTGCCGTCGGCGGCGATGCGGCGCGCGTTGAAGCCCGAACCGTTGTTCACGTAAACCACATACACTCCGCCGTCGGACGCGGCATATATCCACACGTCGCTTGACGACACCTCAACGGGCGTGTCCCATTTCGCCGTTCCGTCGGCGTTATACGACATAATCTGATACCAGCTGTCCTCCGTGTCTATGGAGTCGGGCATCTCCTCGTCGGGATACCACGGACTCGGCTCCCAGTTGGTGGAGTCGGCCTTCACTTTGTAAGCCTCCACGTGGTTCACCATTGAATAGATGTTTTCTCCGCTCACGCAGAGCACTGGAGATATGTCATGCCACGACGCGCGCTTCGGGAACGACGGTATCTTCACGCCGTCAACCGCCCACACTGATTCGCCCTCCGGCGTGTAGCAGTACAGGTAGTTCTCGCCTGTCTGTCCCTCCGCGTCGTTGCGCGTGTCAGTGTATGCCATCACAACGTTGCCATTGGGCAGCACCGCCATGCCGTAGCCGGTGGTGTATGATTTGGTGGGCTGCGCCGAAACCAGTTTGCCGGCGGTGCCGAGCATCGGCTTGCCGCTTTTGTCGAACGTCTGCATATAGAGGTAATAGCCATACGAGGGGTCGGAATACGCCACGTCAGTCGGGTGGTTATACCACGTGAGCACGGTCTTGCCGTCGGCGGTGCGGGCGGTCTTCAAGCCGCCCTGTCCGTAGACGCCTTCTGTGCCGATTACCGTGAAAG
>CAVHWJ010000074.1:0-10356 GCA_963639565.1 uncultured Prevotella sp.
AGGTGGAAGAAAGGCGTGTCCTTCACGTCGAAGAACACCGAATTTGTCTTTTCGGGGAGTTTGAGGTAGCCATAGCCCACTTGCGGACCCACGAAACACAGTTCTCCTGCCACGCCCTCAGGCACGATATTGCCAGTGGGGTCGAGTATCACGGCAAGGCTGTTAGGCATCGGTCTGCCGATAGGAATGTCGCGGTACACCCTGCCACGTTCCAGTTTGTATATACAGATAAGGTCGGTACACTCCGTAGGGCCGTAAGCGTTGAACAGCTGCACGTCGCCGCTGACAAGTCCCACCATTTTCTCTCCCGACAGAGCCACATAGCGCATCGGCAGTTTGTAGTTGTCCAAGAGCATCGCGCCGAGCGACGTGGTGAAACTGCCGCCCGTGATGCCCCTGTCAATGATAAAGCGGTATATCTCCTCAAGGTTCTTTCTGATGGCAGCCGGCATGATATGCAACTGACCGCCCGAAGCCAACGGAGGATAGAAGTCAGTGAGGTGCGCGTCGAAAGAGAACGGACGGTGATGTGAAATCCTGTCCTTGTCGCTTACTCCGAAGAAGTCTATCAGCGACGGGACATAGTTGCGCAGACCGCGGTGATGAAGTATCGTTCCCTTGGGAAGACCTGTCGAACCGGAGGTGTAAATCATATACGCATAGTTATCCGGCTTCGCCAAGCATACCGGTTCGGCGGCGGCGGAGAAATCTATGTCATCCAGATACACAATCTGCATGTGGTCAATCTTCAGACCACCCTCCTCTGTCTTGCTCTCAAGGTCACTGTGCGTCGTTATCAACACCCTCGACCCGCTGTTCTCCACCATATAGCTGAGACGCTCGTTGGGGTATTCCATGTCGAGGGGAGTATAAGCGGCAGCCACTTTGTGAAGTCCCAACACCGTAACGGGGAAGAACACTGTGCGGTCCATCATCGTGCAGACAAAGGCGTTAGGCTCAATATTGTTTTTGAGGAGTATGTTAGCGAGAACATCCGACTGCCTGTCAAGTTCACCATACGTAAGACTGCGTTCCGCATCTGCCACGGCAACAGCATCTGGCGTAGCAGCTACAACGCGCTTGAACATATCCACCCATGTCTCATTGAGGTCATAGTCAAGGCGTTTTCCCTTGCCAAGCGCAATCTGCGCCTCCTGTTCTTCATCGGAGAGCATCTTTATGTCGCCCAACAACGCGCCCTCCTTTGAGGCGTTGGCGGCGTATGTAGCCATTGCGTTGGAGAGAGCCTCCATGTCGTGACGGTTGTAGAGGGCGGTGTCATACGTAATCATAACGATGTAGTCACCGTTATCATCAGGACAGAAAGTAAGCTCTATCGGCATCTTGGCGGTGTCGAGCGATACGGGTATCGTTTCAAAGCCCATATCACCGCCACCTGTCACGCCCTCCGTCACTCCGCCCTGATAGGCGTAAAGGATTTCAGGGTGAACTCCGTAGCGTTGCGCAATCTCGGTGAAAGGATAGAAGTCACGCTCTATGGAATTGACATTCTGTCCGTGCATCACCTTTGCCATTTCGGCGAAAGGAATCTTTTGGAAATCCGTCGGCTGCGTATGCACGAGCGGCAAGGTTTTCACAAACATACCGATGCTCTCCTGCATATCGGGCAGCGCACGGCCGTTGCTTATGGTCGCCATAACAACACCGTCCTCCCTTGTCAGCCGGTGCATAACCTGTGTGGCGACGGTCTGGAAATAAGAGTTTGCCGTTATTCCGAGTTTATGGCACAGTTCGTTTATGGCCGCCGTTTCGCCAATCTGGCGCGACAAGTTGTCCATTTTCGCTCCGTCCGCGGTGGTGTTGAGTTCCGTGGAATACGGATATTTGAACGACGACACCCCATCGAGGAGCCGGGCGAAGAACTGCTCCGCCTCAGAGTAACGTTCACTGTCTTTAATTCCCTTCTCATAAAGGGAGAAATCAAAGGCGGAGAAAGCCTCATCAACGAGTTCCTGACCGGAAAACGCCTTCATGAAATCCTGGAAGAACACGCTCTCCGACAGACCGTCGTCAATAAGATGATGGAAGTCCTTGAAAAGATAAACCTCACCATTCCACACATACACTTCAAGACGGTAAAGGTCGTCGTCGAACGGATTGAACGGACGCACCAGAGCCTGGAAGAACGCGGTGTCGGGCTGTTTGTCGAGAGTGGTGACAGTGACCTTTACCGGTTCCCCGTCGCGCCGCTGCTGCATAACGTCGCCGTCACGCATCACGAAGCGTGTCTTCACATAGCTGTGGGCATTGACGGTGGCTTTCAGCGCATCCACAAGAGCGTCCACATCCATCTGTTTGAAATGGAACACATTGGGGATGTTATACTGAGTGGTGTCACGGTTCATCTCCCAGTCCAGATACACGCCACGCTGGTTTTCGGTGAGAGGATAGTATTCAAGAATCTGACGCGTGTCGCACAGGTTCGCCACGAAATCCTCCTGACTTACCGTAACGTTGCCGTCTTCATCCTGATAATATCCGTCGGCTATAAGGTTCTCATACAGTGTCGAAGCAGTATCAGGGTCAGCCATCGCCGCATCGAAATCCTCGAACGGAAAATTCACCGTGCCGTTTTCATCCTTAAAATATCCGAGACCGAGAAGGTCCTCGTACATATTGCGGCGGTTCAACTCAAACTTTGTCATATATATATGTAATGGTGTTGTTTTTTATTTATGGGCGGTTATTTAAACCGCCGTCCTTATTCCTTGTTACGTTTCAGCAACGGGTTATTTGAATCATTGGACTTGTCCCGCTTCTGCAAAGGGTTCGGCTTAACCTCACGCTTCTGAAGAGGATTAGGCTTTGCCTCACGCTTGCCCAGAGGATTGCCAGCCCCCTCACGCTTCTGCAGCGGATTGGGTTTCGCGGTCTGTGCGGGCTTCATGTCGCCGAGACGCATTGAAGACACCTTCTTTATAGTGCCGTCGTCCATCATCTTCGCTATGGAGCGGATGTCGGGGCTCTTCATCAAATCGTTCATGCGCATCTCATACCCCATCTTGTTCTGGATTGTGATACCGAGACGCATGGCGGAGAGCGACGACAGTCCGAGACTGATGAGGTTGTTGGTGACACCGAAATTATCCATCTTCAGATGCTCCGCCACAATGGCAAAGAGCTTCTTCTCCGTAGCCGTCTCCGGTTCAACAACCTCTTCCAAATCCACCTTCGGCTCAGGCAAAGCCCTGCGGTTTATCTTGCCGTTGGGTGTCAGTGGCAGTTTGTCCATCTGAATGTATATCTCAGGAACCATGAACTGTGTCAAAGTTTCCCCGAGGTATGCTTTCAAATCAGAGATTTCAAGCGTGCTTCCCTCGTTGAGCACATAGTAGCATACGAGGTTCTCTACCCCTGCAACATTCTTCACAACGACACAAACCTCGTGAATTTCCTTCCTTTGAAGAATGCGTGCCTCAATCTCACCAAGTTCAATACGCAGACCGCGCAGTTTTACCTGATTATCTATACGTCCAAGGTATTCGATGTTTCCATCTGATGACCAGCGGACGAGGTCACCGGCGCGATATGCCTTCATACCGTTGAACTCGCAGAACTTATGTGCGTCTTTCTCCGCTGGATGCAGATAACCTCTTGCTACGCCCTCGCCGCATATAACCAGCTCACCCGGCACACCGCGTGGTACAAGGCGCATATTGTTGTCGACGACAAACAACTGGTAATTTGACAGAGGACGGCCAATCAGACTGCTGTCATAATCCTTTTCAACTTCATAGGCCGTAGTCAACAAAGTAGTTTCCGTAGGTCCGTAGACATTGTAGAACTTGAACCGCGGTTTCTTCAGAGGCATCAGTTTCTCGCCTCCTATGGAGAGTAGCCTCAATGACTTGTTGTCTATTGTCGTGGCAAAGATATAACCTATCTGTGTGGTCATGAAGCTTATGGTGAGATTATTCTCTTCCATGTACTTGTTCATTGCCATAAGATCCATACGCAACTCCGAATCGATAATATATACACATGCACCTACTGTCAGTGAAGGATAAATATCCAGCATGTGCGCGTCGAAACCGAAATTAGCGTATGCCATAGCGTGGTCTGTCTCAACCATCTCGAACTTTCGTACGTACCAATGGCAGAAGTTCACGATGTTGTGATGTTCCAAAGCCACACCCTTTGGTTTTCCTGTCGAACCGGACGTGTAGAGGATAACATACATATTGTCGGGCTGCGCCTTGGACAGGGCAGCCACCTGTGCGGCTGTTACCTCAGGCAGCGTCTCCACCTCGCTGCGGTGAATTACCGTTCCCTTGAAATTAGGCATTGTCTTCTCCACAAGACCATCGTCGGAAAGGATAATGTCCACTCCGGCATCCTCGCACATATAAGCAAGGCGTTCCTCCGGGAACTTACTGTCGAGCGGCATATACGCGCCGCCGGCCTTCATAATGGCAACGGGGTATATCACCATATATTCCGAACGGTCAATCATAACGCCCACAGGCACTTCCTGCTTCACGCCATGAGCTGCGAGATACACAGCCAACCTGTCGGTTATCTCGTCGAGCTGACGGAAAGTGAGCCTTATGTCATGGAACGCCACAGCATTGGCATCCGGTGTCCTTGCCACGGTGGCGCGGATGAGATCAACGAGCGTCTGCGACTTGTCGTATATCATCTCGTCACCCTTGCCGAGCAACGTCAGAGCCTCTTTCTCCGTGTCAGACACGAGCTGCATATCCGCCACGTTATCCACAGTGGCAAGAGACTGCATGGCGTTGAGCACAGCGTTACCCAACACCTCCATGTCGGCCTTGGAATACAGGTTGCCGTCATATTCTATATAGAGAGTGTATTTGTCGCCCTCTGGATATGCCATCACTGTGACAGGGAACTTCGTAGCATCGAGAGAGAAATCGAGTTGGTTAAGACCTTCAACCTCTCCCTTCTCAGCAATGTTGCCTTGATAGATGAACAACATCTCTGCCTTTAGTCCATGACGCTCCACGAGTTTTGTGTACGGATAGAAATCCTGCTCGTAGGTCTGCATCAGTTGTTCATGCATAGCCTTTACGTAATCTGCGGCAGAAGTGATGTTCACTGGAGCTGCCACCGGCAACGTCTTCACAAACATACCGACACAACGCAACAGTTCGCCACTGGCCGAACGACCGTTGTTGATGGTAAGGTAGAGCGGTTTCTCCTCACGCGTGATACGGCGCATTGCCTCAGCGAAAGCGGCGTGCATGAACGAACCTATGGTCACTCCGTTCTTTGAACAGAAAGCGTCTATCGCCTCTCCGCCGGCACTCACCCTAACGACGTTTTCCGTCACGCCGTCGGGGGTCTCCGACTTGGGATAAGACATCACGTTCGCGCCTTCCACAACGGCATCGAAGAAGGCTTCCGCCTTTTTCATTCCTTCGCCCTCTGCCAACTCCTGTTCATAGAGAGCGAAATCGTATGCGGTCACGTGTTCCGGTTCAATCGTCTCTCCCTGATATGCGTTCATCAAATCCTGGAGGAACACTGCACTTGACAGTCCGTCGTAAACGGAATGGTGTACGTCAATGAACAGGTACACGGATGCCGGTGTCTTGTATACCGTGATGCGGTACAGCCTGTCGTTGAACAGGTCGAACGGCTTAATGAGTTTCTGGAAATATGCTGCATCAGGTTCGAAGTCAAGCACCACAACATCCACGACAGTCTCTTCGTCGTCGTGACGCTGCTGCATCACGTCCACGTCAGTCTTTACGAGACGTGTCTTGAGATAACCGTGAGCCTCAACCGCGGCCTTTGCAGCCTCGGCGAGCTTTTCGGCATCCACATCGTCAAGACGGTACACTGCCGGTATGTTATACTGCGTTGTCTCCCTGTTCATTTCCCAGTCGAGGTACACGCCACGCTGGTTCTCCGTTATAGGATAGATGTCGCGCCTGTCATACGCTTTCAATACAATCAGGTTTCCGTCGGACGCGCCGTTCACAAGGTCGGCGATGCCGCGCACGGTAGGCTTGCGCATCAAGTCGGCAACCTTAACGGTATATCCGAGACGCTGCTGAATAGAAGCGCAAAGTCGCATGGCAGTGAGGGACGACAGTCCGAAGCCGACCAAGTTGTTTGTCACGCCGAAATCAGTTGTCTTCAGCAACTCTGCCGCCACGTCATAGATTTTCCGCTCAAGCTCCGTCTCAGGCTCAACCTTTTCCACGTCTTCGTCTTCCAACGTCGGCAACGGCAAAGCCTTGCGGTTGATTTTTCCTACGGGTGTCATCGGCATTTCGTCGAGCTGCACGAACACGTCGGGAACCATATAGTCGGGCAATGTCACGCCCATGAACTCACGCAACGCTGTTGTGTCAATCTCTGATGCCGCACTGAAATAAAGCACCAACCGGCGCTGGCCGTTTACGTCCTTCACCTCTGCCGCCACCTGTTTGATACCGTCAAACAGACTGGCGCGGTTTTCTATCTCTCCGAGTTCGATACGGAATCCGCGCAACTTCACCTGGAAGTCGATACGACCGAGATACATGAGTTCGCCGTCCTCGTTATAGCGCATCAGGTCGCCCGTGCGGTACACCTTCACCGGCTTGCCGCCTATCGTCAGCGTGCAGAACCTTTCTTCCGTAAGTTTCTCCAAACCAAGGTAGCCATAGCCCATCTGCACGCCGGCCAGACACATTTCGCCCGCAACGCCCTGCGGCAACAGATGTCCCTCGGGGTCGCAGATAAAGTCGGAACTGTTCGGCACAGGCCGTCCGATAGGAATGTCACCATCCTTGTCCTGGTCTACCGGACGGCAGGAAGAAATACAGGTGAACTCCGTAGGACCGTAGCCATTGAAGATCTTGGTGGTGGTCTTCTTTATAGGCAGGAGTTTCTCACCGCCAAGGATAGCATAGTCAATGTTGATGTCATACTGGTTGAAGAACGCCATACCTACGGCGGTGCTCAACAGCATACCCGTGATATTGTTGTCCTTGACATAGCGCACCATGCCGTCGAAATCCTTTCGCTGCGCCTCGTCCATAATATGTACGGTAGCTCCGGCGCAAAGCGGATAGAAGAGGTCGGCGGTCGAGGCGTCGAACGAGAAGCTCGGGTGGAGCAGGTTGTTCTTCGTCGGGTCAAGCCCCAACAGCGGGACGAACCACTCGGCAACAGCGCGCATTCCCCTCTCCTCTATAATAACGCCCTTAGGCTTGCCCGTAGAACCGGAGGTGTAGATCACGTATGCGTGATTGTCAGGTGTCGCCCCGGGAACTGGAGCGGTGGGATTGCCCAAATTCTTGAACGTCTCCTCCGTTATCACCACCTTTGCCTTGCTGTCCTCAAGCATATACGCCTTGCGGTCTTCGGGATATTCAAGGTCAATCGGCACGTATGCCGCACCGGCCTTCTGGATTCCCAATATAGCAACGATAGTCTCCTTGACGCGCTTCATCATAATCGCCACACAGTCGTTGGGCTTCACGCCCTGCTCCACGAGATATGACGCCAACTTGTCCGACTCATCGTCGAGTTCCTTGTATGTCAGCTTTCCGTTGGTCGCCACCACCGCCAAGTGGTCGGGCTGCGACTTGACGTAACGCTGGAACATATCGATCCACGTCTCGTTGGTGTCGTATTCCATCACCTCTCCGGAAGAAAGGGCGATTACCTTCTGCTCGTCCTCCGCACTGAGGCGCGGCAGTGAAGAGAGAGCCGCGTCGGGATTATTGGCGATGCCCTCCGCCAATACTTTGAAGAGAGCCATCACACGGTTAATCTCACATTCGCGGTAATGCTTGTTGTTGAATATTACCTGTACCGCCAGACAGCCGTTTTCGTCGATATTGGAGGTCAAGTTGAGTTCGTCGAAGTTCTCCTCTGATATATTCACAGAGGTGATATGCAGAGAGGTGTCTTCCACAGAACCGTCGTCCTCCACCCCACTGTTGTAGTTCTCAAACGCCATTACGGTCTGCAACAGCTGACCGCCCAGTTCGCTCTGCTGCTGGACTTCGGCGAGAGGGCAGAAGTCATAGCGGTTTGTCTCCGCCGCCTGATGTTGCAGGACAGAGAGCATCTGCCGCGCGGTACTGTCTTTCTCGCATCTCACACGCACAGGAACGGAATTGATAAACAGACCCACAATCTCGCTCACGTCCACGCTCGTGTTGTCACGGCCAGACACCACCTTGGCGAACACCGCGTCGCTGGTGCGACTGTATGTCTGGAGCACAAGTCCCCACACAAGTTCCACTGCGTTGCTCATGGTAGCCTGTTCGTGCTGGCAAAGCGCGGCGATACGTTCAGTTGTCTCCTTGTCAATCGTAATCGACATATTGCTTTTTGCAGTACGCTGTTCCTCTGGCACATCTCCCCAAGAAGGTATCTCGGCGCGAGTCTCATAGTCGAACAGCAACTCGCGCCAGTAGCCGAGAGCCTCCGTCTTGTCCTTCGCGAGGATGTCGCGCACGGCAGCCTCATAGCGTCCGTCAAGGTTCTCGTAGTCATCGAACCTCACGCCATTGATTTCCTCCTGCATGAAACGCACGAGGTCATTCATGTAGAGGCGAAGACACCAACCGTCCACGATGATATGGTGGGTGGAAATGATGAGATAGCAACTGCTGTCCGTCTTCTTCGCGCAAACAATCTGCAACAGCGACTTGCGCTGAAGGTCGTAGCCGTTGGTCATTATGTCCTCCCTCATCTTCAGCACGGCCTTTTCAGGGTCTGCCTCGTTGCTCACGTCCACCATCGAACAGCCCAGTTTCCTGTCCACTATGGCCTGTCGGTACTGCTCCACGCCGTCGTAGATAATGGCAGTGCGCAGCACCTCGTATTTCTTGCCGAGACGCTCCAGCACTGTTTCAATCTGTTCCTTTGTAGGCAGGAAGTCGGCCTCGTAGACGCTTGTCAGGCGGTAAGCCCAAGACGTGGGTTCCTCGATATGCTTCATCAGCATACCCTCCTGCATCGGAGTGAGGGGATAGATGCGCTGCAAGCGTTCGCCACGGGTTGCAAAGTCTTTCTCCACGCTCTGGAACTCCTCGTCAGTCCACTCCGTCTCGCCGAGGTCGGAAGCGGTGACTTCCTTTTCCGTCATTCCTGAGAGGAAAGCAACGAGAGTTTTTATCTCGCCAAGGATGCCGTCGGCGAAACGACGGGCTACCTCTTCTGTATATATGTCACTGTTATAGTCAAGGGAGAGAGAGAACTCGCCGTCGGCTATCTCGCAGTTGATAGTCAAATCGGGTCCGAAATGGTCAGCGTCGCCCTGAGCCACATTCTCATACGGCATCATCGAGAAGAAGCCGTCGTTGCCGTTCTCGTCGGCATCCATTTCGCCAAGGTAATTGAAACCTATCTGCGCCACCATGTCGGTGGGATAATCCACGGCGTTCTTGCCTTCAACAAAGCGCAGTATGTTATAGCCCACGCCCTTGTTGGGTATGCGATGCAGCGTCTCCTTCACACGGCGCAAGTCACTGCGGTCGTCGCCGCTGATGCCGTCAATCACTACGGGGTACACAGAGGTGAACCACCCCACGGTGCGGTCGGTATAGAGTTCCGCGCCGATCGGTTCGCGGCCGTGTCCCTCCAACTGCACCGATATGGCGTTTGCCTTGTCGCTCACGTTTGCGATGTAGCTGCGGCTCACCGCGGTGAGGAGGATGTCGTTGGCATCGGCGTTCAGCATCGCGAGTTTGGCGTTCTTGAACGACTGCGTGTCTTCGCCGCTCATGCGCACCGTAGCGTGACCGAAGCGGCGCGACAGGTTCTTGCCGTCTGACGTTTCAAGGTCAAGGAGTTTCTCCTGCACCTTGTTCCAGTATGGTATCTCCAAGCCCAGTGCGTAACTGTCACGGTATTTCCTTACGGCACATACATAGTCATTATATGTATGCGTCTTCTCAGGCAACGTTATCTGCTGTCCGGCAACGCCCTGCTGGTATGCCAGTTCCATATCGTTCATTATCACGCGCCATGACACGCCATCAACCACGGCATGATGCGCCGCCATAAGCAACAGGTCGCCATCGGCGGTGTGCAGCAGCGTGGGGATGAACAGGGCGGTGTGCATATCGAGGTTTCCGATGCAAGCATCCACCACCCCGTTGATGTTTTCTGACTCGCCTACGGTCTTCTCTACTACATTAATATGTGTGTCCGTTCCGCGAACCTCCAGTTTGTCGTCGACATTGAACACGGCGCGCAAAACGTCGTGCTGCAAGGTGAGGACATCGACACATTTCTGCAATACCGCCACGTCTACCTTGCCGTTGCAACGCAGCAGCACTGACTGGTGGAAGCGTGAGGGGTTATTCAGGTTCAAGTCCTTGAAGAAGGATATTATCGGACTGTCCTCCACAACACCGC
>CAVHWJ010000075.1:0-4856 GCA_963639565.1 uncultured Prevotella sp.
CTTTTGAACTTATGTTCAGAACTTATGAACATAAGTTCAAAACTTATGAACATAGATTATCCTGTATGTTTGGATAAATGGTAAGACCCTTTTAAACGGAAGAACCGTGCCTAAAAAGAAAGCCACCCGCAACTTTTTGTCCGTCAAATTTTATCGTTCCACATTTTTTAATTACATTTGCATTTAATATACCGCTACAATATTTCATAACGCAACATTCGGGCGAGAGCCTCAATAATCTTCATTGGGAACGCTTATGACAAAGGTTTTTCGTAAACAGACATCGCTGACATTGCTATTGGCCTTGCTATTCTTCGTGGGCATGGCCTCTGCGGCGTTTGCCCAAAACAACGAGGAGAAAATCAACGACAAACTTTATCCGCTATACGTCAGGGCTTTCAACCTGAGGAAATCAGACGCCTGTATTCCGATAGCCGACAGCCTCCAGCGCGCCGCCATCGCAATCGGCGACCGCAACGGCGAAATGGCCGCTCTCTCAATAAAGCTGCGCCACGAATATTTCAAGCCGAACAACCTCTCGGGACTGGAAAAGGCCATGAAACCGATGATGCAGAAGGCAAAGGAATACGGAATGAAGCATGAATTCTACGCCCCGATAACGCTGAAGGTGGCTTACTACGCCAAGTCGGACCGCTACGTGGAGGCCCTGCTCTACCTCAACGAGAAAATCGGCAACGCCAAAAAGAGGAACGACACCGAGGGCGAAATGGAACTGCTCCGCATGAAGGGCCTCATACTGCAATACCGCATGGACATGACACAGGCGGTGGACTGCTTCCTCGACGCCATAGAGAGATACAAGGCCACGGGCTTCACAAAGCACGTCTTCCGCGAATACCTAAGTATATGCGACTGCTACCGAATGATGGGCGAGGAGGAGAATGTGGTGAAATACGCCGAAGAGGCCCTGAAACACTGCTCCACAGACCTCGAAAGGGGCTACGTGTATATCTATCTCGCCTACGGATATTTCATGACCGGCAAGGACAGGGAGTTTGAGGAGGCTTACCGCCTGGCGAAAGCCAACAGGGGCGAGACCGACAACACCTTCGCCGTGATGAACAAGGCCCTGGAGACCTGCAAGGCGATTTACGACGGCGACGAGGAGAGGACAAGGCACTGGATGGACGAGGTGAACAAGGTTAGCCCCAACGAGGCGAACCGCCTGAGCATCGCCTACTGCACGAGGAAGGGCGACTACCGCAAGGCGGTGGAGCACATGAAAGAGGTGGTGAGGCTGAGGAACAAGGACTTGGAGGACGTGATGCTCTACGACAAGAGGAGCGAGGAGTCGATTTACAGCGACCAGAAGCTGAAAGCGGAACGGCAGAGGGTGTTGGCGCACAACACGCTGCTGAAATTAGGCAACGCGCAAATGGAACTGCGCAACACGTCGCTCGAATTAGGACGGCAGCGGTCGATGGTGATACTAACGCAGACGCTCGCCGACAAGAACGCGCTGACTTTCAACAACAAGAAACTGACGGAGCGGCAGCTCAAAGACGCTATCAAGGCGCAGCAGATTAAACAACAGGCAAAGAGGCACAGGATGCAGGTGCAGAACGTGATACAGACCACGCTCATCATCTTCGGCATCCTCGTGGTGCTCACAATCTTAGCGTATAACTTCCGCAAGGAGTGGGTGGCACGGAAACTCGCCGCCGCCAACGGCCAGCTCGCCGGCACCATTGAAGACCTGAACAACGCCAAGGAGAAGGCGCAGGAGTCGGAGAGGATGAAGACGATGTTCCTGCAGAACATGAGCCACGAAATCCGCACGCCGCTCAACGCCATTGTGGGCTTCGCCAACGTGCTCACCTACATGGGCGGCGACTACGACAAGGAGGAGAAGAAGACCATGGCGAAATACATCAGCGACAACTCCGAACTGCTCATCACGCTGGTGAACGACATTCTCTATTTCGCCAACATCAACAGCGGCGCGATGTCGATAAAGATGACCACCATGACGGTGAACGAGACGTGCCGCGAGACAATGGAGACGGTGCGCCACAGGCTCTCCCCGGGGGTGGAGATGAAATTCATGACCGGCGTGGACGACGCCTTCTCCGTAATCACCGACAAGCAGCGCGTCTGCCAGGTCATCATAAACATGCTCACCAACGCCGAAAAGAACACCACACGGGGAAGCATCACGCTGGACTGCGCCCACGACAAGGAGAAGGACAACGTGACGTTCACCGTGACCGACACCGGAGTGGGCGTGGCGAAGGAGAGGCACTCCGAAATCTTCACGCGGTACAAGAAGCTCGACGCCATGAAGCCCGGCTCGGGACTGGGCCTCGACATCTGCCGCACCATTGCGCGAAAGCTTGGCGGCGACATCGACATCGACCCCGACTATACGGGAGGGGCAAGGTTCTGGTTCACTATTCCTACGAACAAATGAAAAGACACTTTACGATACTACGCAATACGGCTAAAAGAATTATCGTCGCGGTGACATTCCTCATTGCGGCTACCGCCATGCACGCCCAACAGAACCAGAGGCTCAAAAGCCTCGAACCGGCGTTCCGCAAGGTCTACGACGAGGCGTTTGAGAACATCACCAACAGGCGCGGTGAACAGCTCGTGGACAGTATGCTGGCGATGTCGCACGGCGAGACGCTGGAGCGGCTGCTCGCCCTCTACATGAAGCTGAGGGTGGAATACTACAAGGAGGACAACTACCCCAACATCAAGGCGGCGGCGAACAGGCTCATGGAACTCGCACTGAAGATGAATGACCAGCAGATGTACTACACCGGCGTGTCGCACCGCGTGACGTATCTCACCAACTCGGGAAAATACGAAAAGGCAATGAGATACCAGAACAAGATGCTCGACTTCGCCCGGGAGCACCACCACAGCTACGGCATCATTCTCGGACATATCTCGCTTGGAAACCTCTACAAGTCGCAGACGAAGATACCGCAAGCCATCGACGAGTATTACCAGGTTATCGCCGCCTACCGCAAATACGGCGTCTCGCAGGACTTGGGGCAGGATTACAGGCGCATCGTGGAGTGCTACGCCATTTCGGGCGAGTTCGAGAAGATGATCGACGTGGCGAAGGATGCCCTGAAAATAACAAAGGTGACGAGGATAAGGCTGGGGCTTTACGGCTACAAGGCCTTCGCCTATTTCATGCTAAACCGCGACGAGGAGTTCCTTGAGGCTTACGCCAAATACAAGACCGCCGCCAAGGTGAAGCCCGACATCATTTCGTTCGTGGCGAGCAGCCTGGAGGTGATGAAACTCATAGCCGACGGCAAATACACCGAGGCGGAGAAAATGATGGAGTCGAGCGACCTTGGGTCGTACCTGTCGTATGTGGAAATCGCATACAACGAGAGGAAAAAGAACTACAAGGACATCCTCCATTCCATGCAAAAACTCAACGCCGCCATATTGCGCGACCAGACAAACACGTTCACGCCGGAGTGGATGAGGATGAGCGCGAGGATCAACAACAACCTCACGGAAATCGACAGGCAGCACGCCGAATACGAGAAGAACAGGCTCGAACTGGAAAAGACGAACCTGGAGCTGGACCTGAGCAACCTCGAACTGGAAGCACTGCGCGATTCGGAGAGGATTACGAGGGAGAACGAACAGGCGAGGATTCTGTCGTTCAACAACCAACGGCTGTTGGAGAAACAGCTCACCGACTCGCTCGAAAACGAGAAGCTCTACCACAAGACGCAACTTGAGGAGGAGGAAAGGGGAAAGGTGGCGTTCATCATCATCGTGTGCGCGCTGCTGTTCGTCGCCGTGGTTCTCTACTGGTTCACCAAGCGCAACATAAGGATGACGCACGACCTGAAAATGGCGAACCGCGAACTGCACCGCACGCTCGACAAACTCAGCGTGGCGAACAGGAAGGCGCAGGAGTCTGACGAGAAGAAGAGCAAGTTCATACAGAACATAAGCCACGAGATACGCACGCCGCTCAACGCCATTGTGGGGTTCTCCGAACTGCTCGCCACCGAGGACAACGACAAGGAGCAGGAGGAATACATTTCGCAGATTATCAACTCCAACTCCGACGCCCTCAACACGCTCATCACCGACATCCTCGACATAACGAGCATCGAGAGCGGCAGGACTACGATGCACCCTGTGGACACGCCTGTGAACGATATGTGCCACGACGTGCTCGACAAGACCCGCGGGCGCAAGGCCGACGGCGTGCATCTGAAGCTCGACACGCAGTTGGACGACAGTTTCAAGTTCAAAACCGACAGGTATCACGTGGAGAAGGTGCTCATCAACCTGCTCACCAACGCGATGAAGAACACCGAGAAGGGAAGCATCACGCTGGGCTGCAAGGTGGACGAAGAGAAACAAGAAATCACGTTCGCCGTGACCGACACGGGCATCGGCGTGGCGAAGGAGAAGCAGCGCGACATCTTCGAGCGGTTCTACAAGGTGGACCCCTACAAGCAGGGCACCGGACTGGGACTCACCATCTGCCGCACCATAGCCGAAAAGTTGGGGGGAGAAACCTTTATCGACCCGGATTATACCGGCGGCGCGCGGTTCTGCCTCAGGCTTCCGCTAAATTCGTAACGTTTGTTTTTTGCCGTTAAGAAGAAAATTCATAAATTTGCACGCATCATTTAGAAATTGTCTAAAGAAATGATGCAGGCTATGATTTTCGCGGCTGGGCTTGGCACCCGACTGAAACCTATCACTGACCACATGCCCAAGGCAATGGTCAGCGTAGGGGGAAAGCCGCTCATAAAGCACGTTATCGAAAAACTCACCGCCGCCGGGGCGCAACGCATCGTCGTGAACGTTCACCATTTTGCCGGCCAGATAACGGGCTATCT
>CAVHWJ010000075.1:5334-9978 GCA_963639565.1 uncultured Prevotella sp.
AAGGGCTACCTGAAGAAAGACCTGCGGCTGCTCGACGTGGGCAAGACGGATTCGCTGAGGGAAGCCGACGAGTTCCTGCGGACGATGGACGGAAGCGAAATTAAGCATAACAACGACAATCAACTCTAAACATAACATCAAATGCAACAGAAGATTATAATCCTGGACTTCGGTTCGCAGACCACGCAGCTCATCGGGCGGCGAGTGCGCGAACTGGACACCTTCTGCGAAATCATGCCCTACAACAAGTTCCCCAAGGACGACGAGAGCGTGATTGGAGTAATCCTGAGCGGCAGCCCCTACTCCGTTCACGACAAGGAGGCTTTCAAGGTGGACCTCAGCCAGTTCATCGGGAAAATCCCCGTGCTGGGCATCTGCTACGGGGCGCAGTTCATTTCCTACGCCAACGGCGGAAAGGTGGAGGCTGCCGACTCCCGTGAATACGGGCGCGCCAACCTTGAGGAGTTCGACAGGGAGAACCCACTCTTCAAGGGCTTCACCGACAACTCACAGGTGTGGATGAGCCACGGCGACACCATCACCGCCATCCCCGACGGCTACAAGCGCATCGCCAGCACGGCAAACGTGAAGTTCGCCGCCTACGCATCGACAAAGGATCCGGTGTGGGCGGTGCAGTTCCATCCTGAGGTGTTCCATTCCCTCCAAGGCACGCAGCTGCTCCGCAATTTCGTGGTGGACATCTGCGGCAGCAAGCAGGACTGGAGCGCGGACTCCTTCGTGGAGACCACCGTGGCGGAACTGAAGGCGCAGCTTGGCGACGACAAGGTTATCCTGGGCCTCTCGGGCGGAGTGGACTCAAGCGTTGCGGCGGTGCTGCTCAACAAGGCCATCGGCAGCAACCTCACCTGTATCTTCGTGGACCACGGCATGCTGCGCAAAAACGAGTTCAACGACGTGATGAACGACTACAAATGCCTCGGGCTTAACGTCATCGGTGTGGACGCTTCGGAAAAGTTCTTCGGCGACCTTGCGGGAGTGACCGACCCGGAGCAGAAGCGCAAGATTATCGGCAGGGACTTCGTGGAGGTGTTCAACGCCGAGGCGAAGAAGCAGACCGGCGCGAAATGGCTTGCACAGGGCACCATTTACCCCGACCGCATCGAGAGCCTCAACATCACGGGCAAGGTGATAAAGAGCCACCACAACGTGGGCGGACTGCCAAAGGAAATGAACCTGAAGCTCTGCGAACCGCTCAAGTGGCTCTTCAAGGACGAGGTGCGCCGCGTGGGCCGCTCAATGGGTATGCCGGAGCATCTTATCACGAGGCATCCTTTCCCCGGCCCGGGACTTGCCGTGCGCATCCTCGGCGACATCACGCCGGAGAAGGTGCGCATACTGCAAGACGCTGACGACATATATATAAAAGGTCTGCGCGAATACAAGGTGAAGCTCTCCGGCGAGGAGGCCCGCAGGGTGCTTGCCGCAGGAGTGCCGGCGAACATGGAGAACGGCGAGATTGAGGTCTCGCTCTACGACCAGATTTGGCAAGCCGGCACGGTGCTGCTCTCCACCGTACGCAGCGTTGGCGTTATGGGCGACGAGCGCACTTACGAGCACCCGGTCGCACTGCGCGCCGTGACCTCCACCGATGCCATGACCGCCGACTGGGCGCATCTGCCCTACGACTTCATGGCGAAGGTGAGCAACGAGATAATAAATAAGGTAAGGGGAGTGAACCGCGTTTGCTACGACATCTCCTCAAAGCCACCGGCAACGATTGAGTGGGAGTAAAAGCTCTCAGACAACTCAGACCTCTCAGACTTCTCAGACTTCTCAGACTTCTCAGCCCCTCCGAGAAGTCTGAGCCGTCTGAGCCGTCCGAGTAGTCCAAAAAAAATCGCCAAAACCCAATCGCCAAGAAAAAAACAATATTTCCGTGCCAAAGTCCAGTTTCTCATTATCCCCCTTCCTTGTCATAGCCCTCGCCGCAATAACTCTCTTTTTTTCCTGCGGCAAAAGCGGTATGCCCGACGGTGCCCTCTCCCCCGACGACACCCTGCGCATCGCCCGCCTGAAAGCCCTCGACGACTCGCTCTCGAAAGCCGGACAGGGCGCGAAGCCCGCATTGGAGCGATACATGAGAAACGCCAAGGACAGCGTGGAATGGTGCGAATACGCCGTGAGGCTGGGCAAGTTCTACTACAAGCAGAACCAGCCCGACTCGCTCCTGAAATACATCAACGCTGCAAGGCGTTACATAGGCAGACAGCCCGAAACGCCGCGCGGCAACAACATCCTCGGCTTGGCGGACGAGTTTGAGGCAGGGTGGAAACAGTTGCTCCACTACAAAATGGCGGACGTTACGGCTCTACACAAAAGGGCTTACGACAAACTGTCGCACAGCGACGACAAGAGCTATATCTCCGACATCATGGCGAACATCGGCGACTGCCATTACCTGAGCAACGAGATACCCGAGGCCGCCGCCTGTTACAGGCGCGCGCTGTTCCTCGTCGATTCGCTGCAACTGCCAAAGGAGAAGAACATCACGCTGTTCATGGGACTGGCGAGAATTTACGAGAACCTCGGCGACCTGACGGAGGCGGAACGCTTCTACAAGGAGACGGAGCGGTATCTGCCCAGTATGCAGCAGAATATGCAGGTGTATTTCCTCAGCAGCTTCGGCACGTATTATTACAAGACAAAGGACTACAAGAAATCACTCTCCTATTTCCGGCGCATGGAACGCCTGGTGCGCTCCACTGAGGGCGACGGCTGCTACGACATGGCTCTATGCAGCATCAACACCGCCGACGTGTACCTGAACCTCGGCGACACCGCAATGGCGGAGAAATACCTCAACGCCGCGGAGCCGTTCTTCCGCGACAACAATATCGACATCGGCATCCATTACGCCAACTCCATTCGCATGGGCATCCTGCTGAAGAAGAAGCGTTACGCCGAAATCAAGCGCGTCCTCGACAACGAACGGCTCAACGAGGATTTTGAATACACCATAAAGAAGATACGAAACTCCTATCTCAGGGAGTACTACATAGCCACCGGCAACCCTGCCGCCGCGCTGAGGAACAAACTGGAGGAGGACCGCAAGGAGGACTCCATAGCCAAGAGCAACTCCTACATGAGGGCTTCGGAGGTTATCCAGCGTTTCAGCGAGGACACGCTCGCCCTGCACCACGCCATTGCAATGGCGGAGAAGACGAACAAGGAGCAGCAGGACCAGAAACTGATTATCACGCTCGCGGCAATCCTTGTTATCCTCGCCCTCACGTTCACGATATGGTGGATGTACATGAGGAAGAAAGAGGTGACGGGGCGCATGGACAGGTTCATGCTGCGACTTGAAAACACGCGCAACCGCATTTCGCCGCACTTCATCTTCAACGTGCTAAACAACCGCATATACACCGCCGGGCAGAAGGAGAAGGACGAACTGATGTCGCTCGCACAGCTCATAAGGCAGTCGCTCGACATCAGCCGAAACACTTTCGTCACGCTGCGCGAGGAACTGGATTTCGTTAAGAAATACGTGGAGGTGCAGAGTTATGTGCTGCGCCCCGACTTCGAGTTCTCGCTCACCGTTCCCGACGACATCACGGGCATCTACATCCCCTCCATGTCGGTGCAGATTCTGGCGGAAAACGCCATAAAGCACGGGTTGAAGGGTCTTGACCGCAAGCAGACGTTGGCGGTGACGGTGAAGAAGGACAACGACATGACGACTGTCACCGTGGAGGACAACGGCCGGGGCTTCGACTGCACCAAGGGTTCCGGCAACGGACTGGGCATGAACATCATCCGGCAGACCATAGTGGCGGTGAACCGCCGCAGCAAGAGGGGAAAGATGGACATGGACATCACCAATCCGCGCGACGCCGCGGGCAACATCAAGGGTTGCCGCATTACCATTACGATTAAAGGAAAAATCAACATCGACAAAGTTTAAGTGATGAAGGCTGTTATTATAGACGACGACAAGAAAGCGATAAACGACCTTACGGAGAAACTCTCCGTTTACCCCGACATCGAAGTCACCGCCACGGTGTCAAGTCCGTCGTTGGGCTTGAAACTCATCGGGGCGGAAGCTCCCGACGTGCTTTTCCTCGACGTGGAGATGCCGGAAATGACGGGCATCGACTTCCTGAAAGAGATGCGGCGCATGGACATATCGTGCCACGTGGTCGTCACCACGTCGTTCAGCGTGTATATGCTGCCGGCGTTCAGAAACTACGCCTACGACTTCATCACCAAGCCCATACAGGAAAAGGAACTGGAAACGGTGGTGCAGCGCGTGCGCGAGGCTCTGGAAAACCCGAAACAGGAAGCCGCGGCGCAGGACGGCGGCGGCAAAGGTTCGGTGCAGACGCAAAACGGTTTTCTTCTCTGCTACACCAACGCCGAGGATTTCCAGCTTGTGAACACCTCGACGATCGGGCTTTTCAGATACAGCGGCGAAACGCGCTCGTGGGAGGTTATCATCGCCAACCAGAAGCAGCCTGTTAAACTGAAACGCGACGTGACGAACAAGGACTTGCTCTCTCTCGACAGCCGTTTCCTGCAAGTGAGCCAGAAATTCATCGTGAACATCAACTGTCTTCAAAAGGTCTGCGACAACATGTGCATCTTCAACCCTCCCTTTGAAGACATCGACTACGTTAAGGT
>CAVHWJ010000076.1:0-9972 GCA_963639565.1 uncultured Prevotella sp.
GCGGCAAAGACACTCCAGCCGGCGGCAAGCGCAGGGAAACCTGTCTCTTCCATCGGCGGCATCGCAGTCGGCGCAGCGGTGGAACATACAAGGTTCGGCATCGGAACGGTGGTGGGGCTTGAGGGCGAAGACGAGAACGCCAAGGCCACGGTGGAGTTCAAAAACGTGGGAGTGAAACAGCTCCTGATGAAATTCGCGCATCTGAAGGTGATAGGGTAAGGTATGGCAAAGAGAAGGTTAAGAAAGAAAAGGGTGTTCTTCCTCGTGTTCATAGTATTCCTCATCGTCTTTCTGGCGGTGAAGGCGTGCGGCTCATGTTCGGGGGAGAAAGAGAAAAAGGAAGAGCCGGTGAACACCGTACACCTGAACGACACACTGACCAACAGTATGTCGGACGCTCCCGAACTCGCCGACATGGAGAAGACGCTGAAGAGATATTTTGAGCGTTGGGAACTCGTGGGGGCGCAGATCGCCGTGTCGCGCAACGACTCGCTGCTCTACTGCAAGGGCTTCGGCTGGGCGGACAAGGAACGCGGACTGGAAATGCAGCCGGGCAACGTGATGCGCCTTGCCTCGGTGTCGAAACTGCTCACCGCCGTGGGGATAATGAAACTGGTGGAGAACGGCAAGCTGAAACTCTCCGACAGGGTTTTCGGCAATGAGGGAATACTGTCGGACACGGCATACACCAACGCCGTGAGAGACCCGCGGTATTTCGACATCACCGTGGAACAGCTGCTGCGCCACAAGGGAGGCTTCACGACGGGAGCCGGCGACCCCATGTTCTCCACACGCTACATAATGATGCAGAACCGCCTGAGCAAAGCACCCGACCACGACACGCTGCTGCGCATACTGCTGCGCCGGAGGCTCGGTTTCACGCCCGGCACGGCGAAACGCTATTCCAACGTGGGGTATATGCTGCTCTCGATGATTATAGAGAAGAAGACCGGTATGCCGTATGAGGAATATATGCGCCGCGAGGTGTTTGAGCCGGCAGGGTGTCATGATTTCCACATCGCCGGGAACTACTACGACGACAGGCGAGAGAACGAGGTGAAATACTATATGCACAAGGGTTCTGAGCCGGTGTATGAATACAACAACAGCGGACGGCTCGTGGAGAAATGCTACGGCGAGAACGACATACCGCGGCTCGCCGGGGCAGGGGCGTGGTGCGCCTCGGCGGCGGAACTGTCGCGTCTTGTGGCTTCGGTGGACTTGCTGCCGGAGATACCCGACATCCTCAGTCGTGAGTCGGTGGAGTTTATGACTAAGGAGATGCCCGACCATGATTTCTCGATAGGTTGGAACTACTGCCCCAAGGGAAAACCGTGGGTGCGCACTGGTTCGCTGTCGGGGACAAGCGCGCTGGTGCTGCGCTATCCCGACGGGGAGTGTTGGATTCTTATCACCAACACGAGTACGTGGAAAGGACACGGATTCTCCAACGACACGATGCGGCTGTTTGAGACGCTGAGGAAAAAGTATAGCGGGAGGATGCCGAGGAGGAATTTGTTCTTTGAAGGGAAATGATGTGGAGCTGATAGGACGACTCGGACGGCTCGGACAAATCAGACTAATCGGACAGAATAATCAATAACGCCCGGTGCTTTTCTTTGGAAAGGCATCGGGCGTTTCTAATATATTCCTGTGTGTAATCAATAAGCGAAGAGGGGGTAGTCCTTCATCGTGTCGTTCACCTTTTGGCGGACGGCGGTAATCACTTCCTCGTTCTCCGGGTCGTCGAGAACCTTCTCGATGAGTTCGGCGATGAGAACCATGAGGTCTTCCTTTGCGCCGCGCGTGGTAATCGCCGGTGTGCCGAGGCGTATGCCGGAAGTCTGGAACGCGCTGCGGGTGTCAAACGGCACCATGTTCTTGTTCACGGTGATGTCGGCGGCAACGAGAGCTTTTTCCGCCACCTTGCCCGTGAGTTCCGGGTATTTGCCGCGCAAATCAACCAACATACTGTGGTTGTCTGTTCCGCCGCTCACTATCGAGAAACCACGCTTGACGAGTTCCTCTGCGAGCTTTGCGGCGTTCTTCTTCACCTGCAAAGCCCACTCCTTGAACTCAGGCTGCAGAGCCTCGCCGAAAGCCACCGCCTTGGCGGCGATGACGTGTTCCAGCGGACCGCCCTGTTCGCCGGGGAACACGGCACTGTTGAGCAGCTGGCTCATCATCTTCACCTGTCCCTTCGGCGTGGTCTTTCCCCACGGATTCTCAAAGTCCTTGCCCATGAGGATGATGCCGCCGCGCGGACCGCGGAGAGTCTTGTGGGTGGTGGAAGTAACGATATGCGCGTATTTCACCGGGTTGTCGAGCAGTCCGGCGGCGATAAGTCCTGCCGGGTGCGCCATGTCCACCATGAGGATAGCCCCCACCTTGTCGGCGATGTCGCGCATTCGCTTGTAGTCCCATTCGCGGCTGTAAGCCGACCCACCGCCGATGATGAGTTTCGGCTTGTGTTCGAGGGCGAGGCGTTCCATTTCGTCGTAGTCCACCCTGCCGGTCTCCTTGTCGAGGTTGTAGCCCACGGGTTTGTAGAGGATGCCCGAAGTGTTCACGGCAGAACCGTGGGAGAGGTGTCCGCCGTGGGCGAGGTTAAGTCCCATGAACGTGTCGCCGGGGTTGAGCACTGTGAGCAGCACCGCGGCGTTGGCCTGTGCCCCGGAGTGCGGCTGCACGTTGGCGTATTCCGCCCCGAAGAGCTTTTTCACCCTTTCAATGGCGAGTGTCTCCACTTCGTCCACCACTTCGCATCCGCCGTAGTAGCGTTTGCCCGGGTAGCCCTCGGCGTATTTGTTGGTGAGACAAGACCCCATGGCCTGCATCACCTCGTCGCTGACGAAATTCTCCGAAGCGATAAGTTCCATACCCTTCAGCTGTCGCTGGTGTTCCCTCTCGATGAGGTCGAAAATCTCTTGGTCTTTTTTCATGTCGTAATCTGATAAGGTGGGTTATACGTATAAGATAGCTTTTTACACGAGTTTCACTTTGTTGATGTCCTGCTCCTTGTCGCAGTAGTGGCATTTCACTATGCCGTCGGCTTTGTCTATGAAATGGAAGAGCGTCTTCATCGGTTCGTTGTTGGTGATGCACTTGGGGTTGTTGCACTTCACTATGCCGCGCAGGTCGTGGGGCGCGGTGACGGTCTTTTTCTCCACCACCTCGTAGTCGCGTATCACGTTGAGCACCACGTTCGGCGCGACAACCGAGAGGCGTGATATTTCCTCGTCGGTGAAGAATTTGTTTTCAATCTTTATGATGCCCTTCCTGCCGAGTTTCTTCGAGGGATAGTTGTAGCCTATCGTCACAGGCTCATCGAGAGTCTGCAAGCCCAGCAGGTTAGCCACGGCGTAAGCCTTTTCAGCCGGGATATGGTCAATCACAGTGCCCTGTTCTATGGCGGCCACGAGTCTTTCTTTCTTGCTCATATATGTTCTCCTTTTCCTTTATCTTATTATGGTCTTGTCGTTCCTCACGTCGTCGAGGGTATATCCGAGCACGTCGCAGATTATGGCCTCGCGTGCGTAGAGGCCGTTCTGCGCCTGTTGTATGTAGTAGGCGTGCGGGTCCTCGTCCACGTCGTAGTCAATCTCGTTCACCCTTGGCAGCGGATGCAGTATCTTCATGTTGGGGCGCGCCTTGTGGAGCATGCTGTCGCGCAGGATATACACGTTTTTCACCCTCTCGTATTCCATGAGGTCGGAGAAGCGTTCTTTCTGCACGCGCGTCATATATAATATGTCCGCGCCCGCGATGATGTCCTCGTTGAAGTCGGTGTGTTCGGTGAACTTTATGCCGTGCTGGCGGCAATACAGCTTGTATTCCTCGGGCATGGCGAGTTCCTGCGGCGCGACGAAATGGAACGTGGGGTTGAAATGGCGCATCGCCATGATGAGCGAATGGACGGTGCGCCCGTATTTCAGGTCGCCCACGAGGTAGATGTCGAGGTTCTCGAGCGTGCCTTGCGTCTTGTATATGGAATAGAGGTCGAGCATGCACTGCGAGGGGTGCTGGTGCGCCCCGTCGCCGGCGTTGATGATAGGCACGGGGGCGATTTCAGAGGCGTACTGAGCCGCGCCCTCGATATGGTGGCGCATGGCTATCACGTCGGCGTAGTTAGACACCATGAGGATAGTGTCCTTGAGCGTTTCGCCTTTCGTCGCGCTCGTCACCTTTGCGTCGGAGAAGCCGATAACCTTGGCGCCGAGCCTGTTGGCGGCAGTCTCGAAACTGAGCCTTGTTCTTGTGGAGGGTTCAAAGAAGAGGGTCGCCACTACTTTTCCTTTCAGAATCTCTCGATTGGGATGCATTTCGAACTCCTTTGCCATCTGTATCAAATAGAGGATTTTCTCCTTTGACAGTCCGGCAATCGTTACAAAATCATGTTTTTCCATATACCGTAATGATGTTTTTTGGTTTGATTACTGCGAAGGTAAGCATATTTTTTCATTTTAGCCGCCGCCCGAAGGAAAAGTTGGCTTTGTTGGCGAGATATGTTCAAAAAGGCGGAAATAATTTCATACTCTGAACTACAAACGTTATCTTTGCAGAACTTTCCCCAAACGGAAACGGTGTGCGCGCGTGAAATGTGGCGCGCCCCCTCGGCTTATTTTTTTTGATATTTATGAGAAGAACATTTATACGTTTGCTTTGGGCTTTGCTCGCCCTTGCCGTGGCGTGCGCCACGATGTGTTTCGCGGCGATATGGAACGGTTGGATAGGCTATATGCCCGACGTGGAAGACCTGCACAACCCCATCAGCCGCTACGCCTCGCAGGTGTATTCGGCTGACGGCAAACTGCTCGGCACCTATAACATGAACCGCGAGAACCGCATCCACGTGGACTACGCCAACCTCTCGCCCTATCTGGTGAAGGCACTGGTGGCAACCGAGGACGAACGCTTCTACGACCATTCGGGCATAGACTTCATCGCCCTTGGCAGAGCCGTGGTGAAGCGCGGACTGTTGGGACAGGTGAGCGCGGGCGGAGGGTCCACCATAACGCAGCAGCTCGCCAAACAGCTCTATTCAAACACGGCGGAGAGCACCTCGGAGCGCATACTGCAAAAGCCGATAGAGTGGGTGATTGCCATAAAGTTGGAGAGATACTACACCAAGGAGGAGATAATAACGATGTATCTCAACTACTTCGACTTCCTGCACAACGCCGTGGGGATAAAGAACGCCGCCGGGGTGTATTTCGGCAAAGACCCCAAAGACTTGACGCTCTGCGAGGCGGCCACGCTCATCGGACTGTGCAAGAACCCCTCGTTCTTCAACCCCGTGAGATACCCTGAGCGGTGCCGTGAGCGTCGCAACGTGGTGCTGGGGCAGATGCTCAAGGCCGGGTATATATCGCAGGGCGAATACGAGGAGAACACGGGAAAGGAACTGGCTCTCAATTTCCGCCGTACCGACCACAAGGACGGCATCGCCACGTATTTCCGTGAGTTCCTGCGCCAGTACATGATGGCGCAGAAGCCCGACAAGGCGAAATATCCGTCGTGGAACATGGTGCAGTATGCCGTGGATTCCCTCGCGTGGGAGACCGACCCCTTGTATGGATGGTGTAACAAGAACCGCAAGAAGAACGGCGACACGTATAACGTATATACCGACGGCCTGAAGATTTTCACCACCATAGACTCCCGGATGCAGCGTTACGCTGAGGAAGCCGTGCGCCGTCATGTGGGCGGATTTCTCCAGCCCGAATTCTCGCGTGAGAACAGGGCAAAGGCGAACGCGCCGTTCACCTCCGCGTTGAAACCGTCGGAGGTGAAGTCAATCCTCGACCGTTCCGTGAGGCAGAGCGACCGTTACCGCATGATGAAGTCGGCCGGCGCTTCGGAGGAGGAGATACGCGCGGCGTTCCGCAAGCCGGTGGAGATGACAGTGTTCACCTACCGCGGCGACATAGACACGGTGATGTCTCCGATGGACTCGATACGCTACGTCAAGTCATTCCTGCGCGCCGGCTTTATGAGCATGGACCCGAGGAACGGGGCGGTGAAGGCGTACGTGGGCGGCGTGGATTTCAACCATTTCAAATACGACATGGTGACGCGCGGCCGCCGTCAGGTGGGTTCCACGATAAAGCCGTTCCTCTACGCCCTCTCGATGTCGAACGGCCTGTCTCCCTGCGACAAGGTGCTCAACTCGCCGCGCCGCTACGGCAACTGGGCGCCGCGCAACAGTTCGAGGGCGCGTATGGGACAGATGGTGACGCTGAAATGGGCGTTGTCGATGTCTAACAACTGGATTTCCGCCGACCTTATGAGCCGCGTCAATCCGCAGGATTTCCTGCACACGCTGCGTGATTTCGGTATCAACACCTTCGGTATCTACCCCTCGATAGTGCTCTGTCTGGGACCCAACGAGGCCACGGTGGCGGAGATGGTTAGCGCGTATTCCACGTTCGCCAACCACGGCATCCACACCTCGCCGATGTTCGTCTCCAAGATAGAGGATGCCGACGGCAATGTGGTGGCTGATTTCCAGCCTCGAGTGAACGAGGTAATCAGCGAGGAAAGCGCATTCAAAATGCTCGACATGCTCATGGCGGTGATAGACCAGGGCACGGGCGGCAGGATCCGCTACAAATACGGTCTTGACTGTCAGATGGGCGGCAAGACGGGTACTACCAACCGCAACGCCGACGCGTGGTTCATGGGCTTCACGCCGTCGCTCGTCAGCGGATGCTGGGTGGGCGGAGAAGACCGCGACATACATTTCGACTCGATGCGCATGGGGCAGGGAGCCACGATGGCCCTGCCGATATGGGCTTATTATATGAAAAAGGTGTTCGCCGACAAATCGTTGGGCTATGACCCCGAGGAGAAATTCGACATTCCCGAGGGCTTCAACTCCTGCGCCGCCGACGATGACGGTGTGGACAAGTTCAGCATTGAGGATGTTTATGAATAAAGGGATATACGGATAAACAAAAAATGACGGTGAAAGAGATTACAAAGCAGTAGTCCTTTCACCGTCACTTGTTTTCCGTCAGGTATTCAGATTAATGTCTTTTTTATTCCGTCTTGATTTTCAGGTCAAGCGGTTCAACGCACGGCATCCCTGTGTATTCCTGCACAGGCAGCTCGCCCTTTAGCGCGCCTACGGCGTTGAAGGCGAGCGATTTCATCTCGTTCTCGCCGGGGATTACCACCACAGACGCGAGGAACTCCGTCTGGCGGCGTATTGCGTCGGTGCAGAATTTGCTGTAAGCTATTCCCCCCGTAAGGATTATCGCTTCTGTCTGTCCCAGCAGTGCCACGTGCATCGCGCCAATCTGTTTGGCGATGTTGTAGAGCATAGCGTCGAGCAGTGTGCGGTACGGCTCTTCGCCCTTTTCCGCCATGCTGCCGATAGTAATCATGTCGTTTGTTCCGAGATACGCCACAAGTCCCCCCTCGCCGTGTATCATCTTCTTCACCTGTCGCAAGTCGTGTTCGCCGTTGAAACAGAGTTCGGCGAGGGCTTCCGCCGGCACCGTCCCGGCTCGTTCGGTGGAGAACGGACCGTCGCCGTTGAGGGCGTTGTTCACGTCGATCACCTTTCCCTTGCGGTGCGCCCCTATGGAAATGCCGCCTCCGAGGTGCGCCACGATGAGGTTCATGTCCTCGTATGTCCTGCCCACGGAAGCCGCATACTGTCTCGCCACCGCCTTGTGGTTGAGGGCATGGAATATCGACTGCCGTTCGATGCCCGGTATGCCGCTGACACGTGCGCGTGTGTCGAGTTCGTTCACCACCACGGGGTCGGCGATAAACGCCGGGCATCCGCATTTGCGCGCTATCTCGTCGGCTATCAGCGCGCCCAAGTTGCAGGCGTGTTCGTTGCGCGCGTTGAGCAGGTCGCGCTTCATCTTCTCGTTCACGCGGTAAACGCCTCCTTTCAGCGGACAGAGCAGTCCGCCGCGCCCGATCACCGCGTCGAACTTCAGTTCTATGTTCTCCTCCTCAAGGCGACGGATGATGAAGTCGCGTCGGTATTCATACTGGTCGATTATGTGGCGGAATTTCGCCAGGTCTTTTATCGGGAGGTGCGCCCCGCCGTTCCACACGGGGGTGTCGTCTTCGTAGATTGCGAGTTTGGTGGATGTGGAACCGGGGTTTATGGCTAATATCTTCATTTTTCTGTGTTCTTAGCTATTTCTTCACAAGGCAAGCCAGCGCAAGGCTGTAGAATTTCGACTCTCCGCTGTCGGCTCTCGACGCCACCACCACTGGGGCTGTCGTTCCGGCGAGCATACCGGCCGTCTCCGCGCCGAACAGTGTGATTGTCTTATAGAACACGTTGCCGGCTTCGATGTTGGGGAATATCAGAGCGTCGGCTTTGCCCGCCACTGGTGAGTTGATGCCCTTTATCTGTCCGCTGTGGCTGTCGCACGCCGTCTTCACGTCCATCGGTCCGTCCACCACCGCGTCGCCCCATGTGCCGACCTGTGTTTTCTCCTTGAGGTGTTCGTAGCATATAGTGTGGGGGAATTTGGGATTGACTTTCTCTGTGCAGTGTATCAGCGCCACGTGGGGGCGTTCCGCTCCGAGCGTGCGGCACACGTCGATGACATATCCCGTAATGGCCTCGAACTGTTCCTCCGTTGGGCGCGGTATCACGGCGGCGTCGGAAAAAACGAGCAGTTTGGGGTAGGAGGGAATCTGCGCCACGGTGACGTGCGACAGCACGCGCCCCTTTTCGAGCAGTCCGTTCTCCTTGTCGAGCACGGCGCGCAACAGGTTGTCGGTGTTCAGCGTACCTTTCATAAGCACGTCGGCCTTGCCTTCCCTCACAATCCTCACGGCCTCTCGCGCCGCCCCGTCGGGGTCTCCGGCATCCGTCACACTGACGCGTCCGGGATATTTCTCCGCCAGTGCATCCACGAACGGCAGGCGTTTTCCGCCTGTAACGAGAATGAAGTCCGCCACGCCTTCCTCCAGCGCACGGTTTATCACGTATTCCGTATGGGAGTCGTCGGGGCATGCCAACGCCACTTTCTTCCTGTTTTCCATCCTCCGCAGGAAAATTGTTATCTGGTTGAAGTCGTTTTTCGCTTGCATAGGCTTATGATTTTTTGCTCATTTATATATTCCGTGTGCAAAAATACTCATATCGTGTTTTCCTACAAAGAAAACCTACACAAATCTTCGTTGAATGTGCAAATAAAGCGAGTTATGGTAAAGAAAAACTGACAAAAAGGACATTTCAGAGGCGTTTGTTTCTTGTCACCGTGTTTCAGATTGTGAGAAAGCATTGTCCGCGCCGCCTTAACGACGGCTGAAAATTCCGCTTTTTGCGGTTTATGGGCAATATATAAACACGGATAACATGAATACCTTAACTTGTTGGAAACTTTCTTCTGTCGTATCGGTTTTCTGATGATAAGACAAGCGCAATGGATTGTAATTTGTTACAATATTTTTATTTTCCGTCCTCGCTTGGCCTGTTTTCCCGAATTTTATCCTTACCTTTGCACTGGCTTTGGCGGTCTTTCGCCGCCACGTAGATAAAAGGAAATGTTATATAAATTATTAATATAAATGAACTTACAACAATTACCCCCCCCCCAGACAAGTTGGTTTGACCTGACAAAGGACAGGAACAAATTCATCCTGTTCTTCTTTTATTCGTTTTTCCTGTTGTTCTTCCTGTCGCCAGATTCGTATCTCTATGACGTGGCTTTTCATGGTGACAGTGCTACCTTTTACGCCAGTGGCAAGGCTTGGATGAACGGAATGGTGCCTTACGTGGATTTCGCCGACAGCAAAGGTCCGTTGCTTTGGCTTATCTACGGCATAGGCTATCTTCTCAATTCTCATTCCTACGTGGGAGTGTTTTGGATAAGCTGCGTGTTCTATGCTGTGTCGTTCACGTTCGCATACAAAATAAGTCGGCTATATCTTGACCGCAGAACTTCTGTCCTTGTTCTTGCGTTGCTTCCTTCATTCCTTTTCTTGAAAGGC
>CAVHWJ010000077.1:0-3141 GCA_963639565.1 uncultured Prevotella sp.
AAACAATGAACAAGACACTAACTTCCGTGATGACGGCGGCTCTCTTCGCCTCATCAACGGTGAACGCCCTGGCACAGAGCGCGAACACCACAAACGCCGCTACTAACTACACCGAAACGCAGTGGGAACACTACGCCGCCGACAACTACGCCGGAGGCACGGGTACTGCCGACGACCCGTATCTCATCGCCACGCCGGAGCAGTTTATGAAACTCGTGGTAGAGGTGGAGAACCTCGGCGGCGTGGACGACAACTGGGACGGCGATTACTCAAAGGGAAAGTATTTCAAGCAGACCGCCGACCTCGTTTTCAATGAGGACGTATTGAAAAAGGTGAAGTATGCCGATGGCGATGCGAGCATTATCGACAACTCCAAGCTGCGCACGTACAACGGCATCGGCTACAAGGCCGGCGACGTGGACTTCCAGCGGTTCTCCGGGACATACGACGGCGGCGGACACGCCATTATCGGCATTTACGACAACAACGCCAAGAACTCCGCTTCGGGCGTGTTCAACTTCACCGAGGGCGCGACTATCAAGAACCTCATCGTGAAAGACATGTATATCAGTGCAAACGCCAACGTGGGTCTCTTGGTGGGTTCTGCCGACCAGAACACCCTCGTTATCAACTGCCAGACAAGCGGTATCATCTATTGCGGCGGTTCTTACCACGCCGGACTTGTGGGCGCGCTCTCCATGAGCAAGGTGCTCAACTGCTTCAGCGACGCACAGGTGTGGGCTAAGAACCAGACGGGCGGTATCTGCGGACGGCTGATGCAGTCGGCTCTCGCCGGCAACTGCTATTTCAACGGATGGATTGGCGGCGTTTATTCCAACCTTGGCAAATACAAGTATTGGGGAGCCGTGGCTGCCGAAATCGGCGTGAACGAAACGACCACCACGCAGCCCGACCCTGCCGACGAGACGCAGACAATCACAATCTGCGAGAAGCCGAGCCGTGCCGAAAACTGCTTCTGGACCGACACTTGCTCCGTGCGCCACAAGGACGTTTTGGCAGTGGCGATAAATGATGAGGCTAACTGTACATACGGCGAACTTGACAACTGCAAGCCCTTTGCTGTGGCTGATGCCGCCAAGGCCGTGGAGGAACTGAACAAGAACGCCAAGGAGATTGACGGCGCGTCTTCGTGGGAAGTGGGCGCAAACGGTATGCCGACGCTTAAATTTGACACCACGACCGCCATCAACGGCATCAAGACCGTGGCGGAAACCGCTTCCGTCGGCAGTGTGTACACCCTCGACGGAGTGCTCGTGAAGAAAGCCGACGCCGGGGTAAGTCCCTTGCTCGGGCTGAAGAATGGCGTTTACCTGTTAAACGGCAAGAAGATCATAAAATAATGTAGAGTTAGGAATTAGGCTTTGCTTCTCGTCCGGTTCGTCCGATTTGTCTGAGCCGTCCGAGCCGTCCGAGCCGTCCCCAAAACCTATTCCCAATCAAATGCAATATTCCGCAGCGTCCACGAGGCCGGCTCTCAGAGCGTATTTCGTAGCCTCGTGGGCGTTGTTCACCCCGAGTTTCCTGAAGATGTTTTTGCGGTGGGTGTTCACCGTGTGGAAACTCGAAATCCTCTTTTCGGCGATTTCCTTTGTCGTCATGCCATTGGCGATGTCTTTCAGAATTTCCGTTTCCGTGGGCGTAAGGCTCACTTTCTCCTGTTCCTTTTCTTCCTTCATGAAAAGCGTCTCCGCCATTCTCTGGCAGATGAAGCGTCCTCCGCGCGTGGCGGCGGCGATTGCCGACTTTATCTCATACATCGCCGACTCCTTCAGCAGAATACTGAACGACTGCGACACCACGATTAGGCGTTTCACGAAATCGCGGCTCAGGTCTTCGCTGAACACTATCCACCTCGCCTTGGGAAACCTTTGGTTGAGGATGAGCAGTTCGTCGATGTCGTTGATGTCAAACAGGGTGTAGTCGATAACCACAACGGTGTCTCCCCCCGCGGCGGTGAGTTTCTCTATCAGCGCGGCCTTGTCCTCCACGCGTGTGGCGGCGATGCCCCCTGCCATGGAGCCGCAGACGTGCAGCAGTCCGGCGCAGGTAATGTCCTGGTTGTCGGCTATAATAATCTCCAATTCTCTTTCTTTTTATGGTGTTTGTGGAATGTCAAGCAAAAGTAATGTTTTTTCTTTGAATAACAAAAATGCTCTTTGGAAAAATGTCTCCGCCCTTTCAATGGCAGGGCTTTGCCAGCCGCAAACCGCCGCTTTCCGTGCGCCGAACCGCTATGCAGAAACAATGTAACACAAATGAAATATCTGTTTAAACCGCTTGTAATATGGCGTGTCTACTTTTGCGGCAGAAAAAATCATAAGAAACAATTACAGTCTCATTTATGGAAACAATCTATTTTGTGATAGTCGCATTCCTGCTCTTGCTGGCGGTGTTCGACTTGTTCGTGGGAGTGAGCAACGATGCTGTGAACTTCCTGCAGAGTGCCATCGGGGCAAAGGTGGCAAGGTTCCGCACGGTGCTGGTGATAGCGTCGGCCGGTGTGCTGATAGGTTCGGTGATGAGTGCCGGCATGATGGACGTGGCGCGCCACGGCATACTGATGCCGGTGAACTACTCGTTCGCCGAAATGATGACAATCTTCCTCGCCGTGATGGTGGCGGACGTGGTGGTGCTCGATATGTTCAACACCCTCGGCATGCCCACCTCAACCACCGTTTCGCTGGTGTTCGACCTGCTCGGCGCGACGTTCATGCTCGCCCTCTTCAAGATGAGCGCGAACCCCTCGCTCGAGTTCACCGACCTGCTCAACAGCAGCAAGGCCCTCAGCGTGATAATTGCGATATTCGTGTCGGTGGCGATAGCCTTCGTCTTCGGCGTTGTGGTGATGTGGATTTCGCGCCTCGTCTTCACGTTCAACTACAAGAAACACCTGCGCTACACCATAGCTATCTTCGGCGGCATAGCTTTCACCGCGCTCGCGTATTTCATCTTTATAAAGGGCTTGGGCGGTTCGCCGTTCATCAGCGACTCCATTAAGCAGTGGATTGACGAGAACACACGGACGCTCCTCGTTGTGGTGTTCGTGGCCAGCACAATCCTCAACGAGATTCTGCACCTCTTCCGCATCAACATCTTCAAGGTGGTCACGCTCCTCGGCAC
>CAVHWJ010000077.1:3430-9930 GCA_963639565.1 uncultured Prevotella sp.
AGGGTGGCGCGCTCCATCGTGCGCTTCGTGCATGACACGGGCAAGTCGCTCAACCGCATGATGCCCACGTCGGCCACGAAATGGATAGACAACCGCTTCAACAAGGATGAGGCGATACTCGCCGAGGGCGCGGCCTTCGACGAGGTGCGTGCGGCGGTGAACCTCGTGCTCGCGGCGATGCTTATTATAATAGGTACAAACTACAAACTCCCACTCTCCACTACCTACGTCACCTTCATGGTGGCAATGGGTTCGTCGCTCGTGGACAAGGCATGGAGCCGCAACAGCGCGGTGTTCCGCGTCACGGGAGTGCTCTCCGTTATCGGCGGATGGTTCGTCACCGCCGGCGTGGCGTTCGCCGCCTCTGCCATAGTGTGCGCACTGATGCACGTGGGCGGTTTCCCGGTAATGGTGGCTTTCATGGCTCTCGACATCTATCTGCTCTGGCACAGCGGCAAGCGTTACAAGAAGAAGCAGGCAGCCGAGGCAAAGGACGACATCTACCGCCTGATGATGCGCTCGCGCGACAAGGAAATCGTGTGGGACTTGCTCCGCAAGGCCGTGAGCCGCACGCAGAGCAGCGTGGCGCGCTTCGCCGGAGAGAGTTTCAACGCCATAATGGACTCGCTTTCCACCAACAACCTCAAGGAACTGCGCTTCACCTACAAGGAGCTTAACAACGAGTGCGACATGATACGCAAGATTCAGCGCAAGCAGTTCTTCGCCATGCGCCGCATCCCGCCCGTGGTGGCAATGGAGCGCAACACGTGGTTCCACATCGGCACCAACTGCAACCAGCAGTACATGGACTGCATCCGCCGTATGCTCGAACCCGTGAAAGACCACATCGACAACAACTTCATGCCCATGCCGGAACGCTACCTCAACGAGTTTGAGGACGTGCGCCGCCGCATCAACGAACTCATGGGACACACGGTGCAGATGATTTCCACCAACCGCTACGACCTCTACCGCGAGACGCTCGCCATTGCCGACGAGTGCAAGGACGAACTCTCCGACCTGCGCCAGCGCCACATCAACCGTATGCAGCAGGACGCCAACGGCGAGCACGACCTGAAGGTGGCTATCCTCTACCTCAACATCCTTCAGGAGAGCCAGGAGCTTATCACCATAATGCGCCACCATCTGCGCGCCGCGCGCAAGTTCCTCCTTGACGAGCAGTCTTAATTTCCCTTGCGGCATACCACGCCGCATAACCTATCTTTATTGTTAATGATGAAGCCCCGTGCAGCAGTGTTTGTGCGGGGCTTTTTCTGTCTCTTTGTTTTAATATGTAATTTTAATGCAGTATGAGGTTGCGTTTTCTTTGTTTTGTGGGATAAAAAGATTGAAGATTGTTCGTTTTGTGGGAAAATGCGTACCTTTGCACGAAATTTGATTTTTTAAAGATGTACACATTTATTGTCAGCATGATATGTCTCGTGTTGGGATATGTCATTTACGGAAAGTTTGTGGAGCGCGTTATGGAGCCAGACGGCAACCGCGCCACACCGTGTTACACGATGCAGGACGGGGTGGACTACACCCCGATGCCCACATGGAAGGTCTATCTCATACAGTTTCTCAACATAGCCGGAACGGGACCTATCTTCGGAACGATACAGGGCTTGCTCTTCGGCCCCTCGGCGTATTTCTGGATTGTGCTCGGCTGCATCTTCGGCGGCGCCGCCCACGACTATATGGCGGCGATGATTTCGCTGAAGCGCAACGGCGCGTCGTTGCCCGAGATAATCGGCGACGAGATGGGCAACGTGGCGCGCGTGTCGCAGCGTTTCCTCGCCCTGCTGCTGATGATTCTCGTGGTGGCGGTGTTCGTGAAGACCCCTGCCGGACTGCTCGCCAACCTCACCGAGGGCGTTATCCCCAACACCTACACGTTTTGGGCGGTGGTGATATTCCTGTATTACCTGCTCGCCGCCACGCTGCCTATCGACAAGATTATCGGTAAGGTATATCCCGTGTTCGGCGTGGTGCTCATCCTCATGGCGGTGCTTATATTTATAGGTGTGCTGTGTCATATCGGTACGCCGATACCTGAAATCACCGATGCCTTTGAGAACCACTATCCCGGCGGAAGCCTCCCTGTGTTCCCCTGTATGTGCATCACCATAGCGTGCGGAGCGGTGAGCGGTTTCCACGCCACGCAGAGTCCGCTGATGTGCCGCTGCATAAAGAACGAGCGTCACGCCCGCCGCGTGTTCTACGGCGCGATGATTACCGAGGGCTTCATCGCCCTCATCTGGTGCGCCGCCGCATTGCAGTTCGTAGCCACTCTCGACGTGGCCGGCAGCACCCCCTACGAGAAGATATACAACGCCATGCTCGACCCGAGCGGTTCGATAAACCCCGCCGTCTTCGTGGACCGCATCTGCCGCAGTTGGCTGGGGGCGTTCGGCGCGGTGATAGCCATGCTTGGCGTGGTGGTCGCCCCAATCTCCACCGGCGACACGGCGTTGCGTTGCGCGCGTCTCATCCTTGCTGATATGCTCCACTTCAAGCAGGACAAGGTGATGAAGCGCATGCTGCTCTGCGTGCCTGTGTTCATCGTCAGCATCACGCTGCTTTTCGTCAAGTTCGACGTGCTGTGGCGTTATTTCGCGTGGTTCAACCAGACGTTCTCCATTTTCACCTTCTTTGCGATAGCCATCTATCTCGCCAAGCTGAAGAAACCGTATTACATCGCCGTTCTCCCGGGAATGTTCATGGTCGCTGTCTGCGCCACCTACCTCGCCGTGGACGAATATTGCGGCAACCTCACTCCCGAGTACTCCTATCTCGTCGGTGCGGCGTGCGCCCTCGCCTCCGGCCTGTGGTTCATGGTGTGGAAGACAAAGCATATTTCAGATTAGATTTGTCAGATTGAAAGTAAAGGTGTATCTTTGCCCAAGGTTAAAATAAATTAGCGAACAGGAGACGCATTATGAACAGTGATATAGTTATTGATGCCAGCCGCTATCCGGGAGCAGCGATGTATGCCAAGTTGCACAACATAAGTTTCAAGCAGCTTGTGGACAGTCTTCTTGTGAAATTCCAGTCTTCGGCTGCCGCTGAGGGCGATACTGCTCTCAGTTTGCCTCCCCGTTTGGAAAAGTTGGGCGGATGTCTGGCTGGTGTGGAAGATGCTGATGACGAAAGGCTTAACTATCTGTTGGAGAAATATAAATGATGAAGGTCTTTGTAGATACAAACGTAATGCTGGATTTCCTTTTGAAGCGTGAGGGCTTCTTCGGTAACGCCAGGGCTATATTGGCGTTGGGGTATAACCGGCGTTGCGATTTGTATATCTCTTCATTGTCATTCTCCAATATCGCCTATATTGCCAGAAAACAATTAAAAGGGGATGCCCTTTATGACTGCTTCTCAGAATTGCTGGAACTGGTTAATGTGTCGCCTGTGACACAGGTGGAACTTAACCGGGCGGTACTTTTGCGTGCCGATGACTTTGAGGATGCCCTGCAATATTGTTCTGCCAAGACAATCGGGGCTGAATATCTTGTTACAAGGAACAAAAAGGATTTCCCTTTTTCTGATATAGAATTGCTGGAGCCGGATGAGTTTGTCGGGAAAATTACAGGTTCCTCCATGTCCGATTAGTCCGATTAGTCCGGGTCGTCCGATTAGTCCCCCTTTCAAAAACTCTCTTCAAATTTCCTACGTAAACGTTTGCGCATCCCCGTAAATTTGTTAAATTTGCATTGGAAAAAGAAGGAGAATGAAGCAACATAGAGTATCATTGAAGGACCTGGCCGCCGAACTCGGCGTGAGCATCGCCACGGTGTCGAGGGCGTTGAGGAACAGTCACGAGGTGGGCGACGAACTGCGCCGCAGGGTGCAGCGGCTTGCCAAGGAACTCAATTACAGGCCGAACCCCTTTGCACAGAGCCTCAGGAACGAAGCCCCGAAGGTTATCGGCGTGGTGGTGCCAAATCTCGTTACCCACTACTATTCCGCCGTGCTCGACGGCATAGAGGACTACGCCTCGCAGGAGGGCTATTCGGTGATTGCCATAAACAGCCACGAAGACCACGTCAAGGAGGAGCGAGCGATTGACAATTTCATCAATATGCACGTGGAGGGCATCATCGCCTGTCTGTCGCAGGAGACAGTGGACTATTCCCATTTCGAGGAAATCCACAAAATGGGAATACCGCTCGTGTTCTTCGCCCGCACTTGCCTTGCGGAACTCTTCTCACAGGTGGTGGCAAACGGCGCGGAAGCCGCCGAACAGGCCACGCTGCATCTGCTCGACACGGGCAGCAAGAGGGTGGCGTTTCTCGGCGGGCCGAACCATCTCGACATGGTGGTGCGCCGCAAGCACGGCTACTTGGAGGCGTTGAAACGCCGCGGCGTGGCGATTGACCGGGACATCATAGCGTGCGACAAGATTGACTTTGAGAGTTCGCGCGAGACTGCCCTTAATATGCTGCGGCAGGAGAACCGCCCCGACGCTATCCTCGCTTTCAACGACATCATAACATACGCCGCGTTTGACGCAATCAAGACGCTCGGTCTGCGCATCCCCGAAGACGTGGCGATAATTGGCTTCACCGATACCGACGCGGCGGCTTTCGTCACGCCCAAGTTGTCGTCGATAGAAGACCAGTCGCACAAGACCGGCGCAGTGGCTTGCGAACTGCTGATGCGCAACATCGCCGGCGACCAGAAGATTTACAAGGAGATTGTCCCCATGATTTTAAAGATAAGGGAAAGCTCCGACAAGATAAACACGAAAAACTAAACTGACTATTCCTCCACCGGCTCTGCGTCCATGTCCCTGTCGAGCCTTCCGCACCACAGGTATTTGTGGGTTTCGCGCACGATAACGTTGCTCAGGAACAGCAGCGACAGTAGGTTTGGTATCGCCATCAAAGCGTTCATTATGTCGGCGATGTTCCACACCATGTTCAGGTTTACCACGCTCCCCACGAAAGCCCCGGCGAGAAACAGGATGCGGAAGGAGATGATGAGTTTCCTGCCGCTCAGGTATTTCAGCGCGCGCTCCGCATAGAGTTCCCATCCCAAAATGGTGCTGAAAGCGAAGGTGATAAGTCCGAAAGTGAGGATAGGTTGTCCGAAATACGGTATCTTGCCGAAGGCGTCCTGCGTGAGCGTCGCGCCGTTCTCGCAGCTGATATCGGGATAGGCGATGATGCTGCTCACGATAACGATTCCTGTGAGGGCGCAAATCACCACCGTGTCCCAGAACGTTCCCGTGGACGACACGAGAGCCTGACGCACCGGGTTTCTCGTCTGCGCCGCCGACGCCACGATGGGGGCTGAACCCAGTCCCGACTCGTTGGAGAACAGTCCGCGCGCGATGCCGTATCTTGCCGCGAGGATTATGCTGCTGCCCACGAAACCGCCGGCGGCTGACTTCGTGGTGAAAGCCGATTCTATGATAACCTTTATAGCAGGGATAACATATTCATGGTTCACCGCAAGTATGGCGACGCACCCCAACACATAAAGCAGAGCCATGAACGGCACCAGCATGCCGCAAACCCTGGCGATGCTCTTTATACCGCCGATAATCACCGCCCCCGTGGCGGCGCATATCACCGCGCCGCTGATGTAGGGCGACACGCCGTATGACTGATGCACAAGGGTGGAGATTGCGTTCGCCTGCACCGTGTTGCCGATGCCGAAGGCGGCAATGGCGGTGAACACGGCGAAGAGGATTGCGAGCTTGCGCCAGCCCAGTCCGCGCTCCAGGGCGTACATCGGTCCGCCGTACACCTTTCCGTCCTTGCGGCGTATGCGGTATTTTATGGCGAGCAGTCCCTCGGCGTATTTCGTCGAAATTCCGAAGAAGCCGGTGAGCCAGCACCACAATACCGCCCCGGGTCCTCCCATCGCCACGGCGGTCGCCACGCCGATGATGTTTCCTGTGCCGATGGTGGCGGCGAGGGCGGTGGCGAGCGCGCCGAACTGCGACACGTCGCCCGACGAGTCCTTGTCCTTAGTCACCGACAGCTTTATCGCCGTCCATATCTTGCGCTGGGGGAATTTCAGTCTGATGGTCATAAACAGGTGCGTGCCGAGGAGCAGTATTATCATCGGCCAGCCCCAGATGAAACCGCTGATGGCGGTGAGCAAATCGTTAATCTCTTCCATAAGCAATCTTTATTGTTACCTTTGTGTCTGTGTATCGTTTTGTTATCCTTTGTTCCTTTATCCAGTTATCTCCACCTTATCTCGTATTTCTCCACGCCAAGGGCCTTTATCATCTTGCCCAACTGTTCCTTGGCATTGTCTTCGGCGGCCTTGATGTTGGCGGCGGTAAGGCAGCGTCTTTTCATCATGGCGTAAGCCTTGCGGTAGAGAGCCTCGCGGTCGGCGTCGCTCCATGTGCCTGTCTCGATGAACGCCTTGGTGCGCGTCTCGTCGATGAAGTCGTTGTCGAGGAGTTCCACGCGCGGCAGGGTCACGATAACCGTGTCGCCCTTCTGCGTGGCCCATTTCGGGTCGGCCTTGTGCAT
>CAVHWJ010000078.1:0-9907 GCA_963639565.1 uncultured Prevotella sp.
TGCTTCGCTGGCTGCACCGAGACCCGGGGTGTTCGTCACCGCTCCGTAGAGCGTGCCAACCATCATCGGCAGGTTCTTCGGGTCGCTGGTGTCGAAGAAGATGTAATAACAGGCGAACATCACGGCGATGTTCAGGAATATCATCCCGGTGCTGAGAAGGTTCAGCGTCACTCCGCCCTTGCGGAAACTCTCGAAGAAGCCGGGCCCTACCTGAAGTCCTATCATAAAGACGAACAGTATGAGTCCGAAGTCCTGGATGAACGACAGGATGTTAGTCGGGGCGGTGAAGCCGATATGCCCCGCGGCGATGCCGGCGAAGAGCACGAACGTCACGCCGAGTGAAATGCCGCCGACCTTGATTTTCCCGAGATAGACTCCCAGGGCGATGACTACCGCATACAGCAGCACGATATGCGCGATTGAGTCGGTAGTAGTGAATAGATTTATTAGCCAGTCCATTTTTTATTTAATAACTGATGTTCTTAAAAACAAAGTCGGAACGTTTACAGGTTCCGGCTTGCAATATCAGCCACAAAGGTAAGAAAAAAAACGGTGTCGGCAATAATTTTGGTGTAATAAAAAATCGGGGGAGAAGAACTTGTTTTGTCTTCTCCCCCGAAATGGGTTTATTTAATGAGCCGCACTTTCAGTGCAACCCAAACTTATACTCTCCGATTAAGCCTCGGTAGCCTCGGACCAGTCTTCCTTAGACTTGCGGATGTAGCTTGCATAGCGGAGCTTTGCCATTCTCTCTGTGGCGGCGAAGAGTTCGTCTGCCTCGTTGGGGAATGCCTTTTTCACCGACATGAAGCGCACCTCGTGCATGAGGTAATCCTGGAACTTGCTCCAGTCCGGTTCCTTTGAGTCGAGCGAGAACGGGTTTTTGCCCTCCTTGGCCAGTTCCGGATTGAAACGCCACAGCTGCCAGTAACCGCAAGCCACGGCGCGGGCTTCCTCAGCCTGGCTGCGACCCATGCCGCCCTTGATCTTCAGACCGTGGTTGATACACGGAGCGTAAGCGATTACGAGTGACGGACCGGGATATGCCTCAGCCTCGCGGATAGCCTTCAGGCACTGTGCGTTGTCTGCGCCCATAGCCACCTGTGCAACGTAAACGTAGCCGTAGGTAGTGGCAATCATACCGAGGTCCTTCTTGCGAACGCGCTTGCCGCTTGCGGCGAACTGTGCGATTGCGCCGAGCGGAGTGGCCTTGGATGACTGACCGCCGGTGTTAGAGTAAACCTCAGTGTCGAGCACGAGCAGGTTCACATCCTCGCCGGAAGCGATAACGTGGTCGAGACCGCCGTAACCGATGTCGTAAGAAGCACCGTCACCGCCGATGATCCACTGTGAACGCTTAACGAGATAGTGGTCGAGAGTCTTCAGCTCCTTGCAAACCTCGCATCCGGCGTTTGCGCCTTCCTCGATGAACGGCTTGAGCTTCGCTGCTGCAACCTTAGAAGCGTCAGCGTCTTCCTTGGCGGCAATCCACTCCTTGGCGGCTGCCTTGTACTCCTCAGAAGCATCCTCGCCGTTGATAACCTCATTAAGAAGAACTACAACGCGCTCCTTCATCTTCTTGTTACCGAGCACCATACCCATACCGAACTCGCAGAAGTCCTCGAACAGTGAGTTGTCGAATGCAGGACCCTGGCCCTTCTCGTTCGTTGTGTAAGGTGTGGAAGGAATAGAAGCAGAGTAGATTGAAGAACAACCTGTGGCGTTGGCAATCATCTGGCGGTCGCCGAACAGCTGTGCAACCAGCTTCACGTAAGGTGTCTCACCGCAACCTGAGCAAGCTCCTGAGAACTCGAACAGAGGAGTGGCGAACTGAGAGTTTCTCGGGTTTGCCTTGATGTCCACCAAATCCTGCTTGGTCTTCACCTGGTGTACGAGATATTCCCAACCGGCAGCGAGGTCCTGCATCTCCTTTGCGTCGGGGTTGTAGGGAACCATCTTGAGAGCCTTGACGTTCTCGCCGGTCTCCTTGTCCTTCTTGCCCGGACAAACGTCGGCACAGTTGCCGCAGCCGAGACAGTCGAGCGGAGACGGCTCGATAACGAAGTGCATGCCCTTCATGGAAGCCGGAGCCTTGATTTCGAGAGTGCTGCCGTTGAAGCCGGCCAGTTCCTCGTCGGTGAGTACGAACGGACGGATAGCAGCGTGAGGACAAACGAAGGCACACTTGTTACACTGTGTACAGTTGTCGGCGTTCCAAACCGGAACGAATGCCTCAACACCGCGCTTCTCGTAAGCTGCCGTGCCGTTCTGCCATGTACCGTCCACTGTGTTGTGCTTAACGAAGTCGGAAACCTTCAGCAAGTCGCCGGCCTGTGCGTTGATAGGACGCACGAGTTCCTTAACGAATGCGGGAGCGTCGTCCTCCTTCACCTCGTCGTCGGCGAGGTTAGCCCATGCCGGATCAACGGCGAGCTGCTTGTACTCGTTACCGCGGTCAACGGCCTTGTAGTTCAGGTTCACAACGTCCTCACCCTTCTTGCCGTAAGACTTCACGATGAACTTCTTCATCTGCTCAACGGCGAGGTCTACCGGGATAACGCCCGTGATGCGGAAGAACGCGCTCTGGAGGATGGTGTTGGTACGGTTGCCGAGACCGATCTCCTGTGCAATCTTCGTAGCGTTGATAGTATAAACGGTGATGTTGTTCTGTGCGAAGTAACGCTTAACCTTGTTAGGCATGAAGTCCACAAGCTCCTGTCCCTCGAAGATAGTGTTGAGGAGGAACGTGCCGTTCTTCTGCAGACCGCGTGTCACGTCGTACATGTGAAGGTAAGCCTGAACGTGGCAAGCCACGAAGTTAGGCGTGTTCACGAGATATGTAGAGTGGATTTCGTGGTCGCCGAAACGGAGGTGAGAGCAGGTGAAACCGCCTGACTTCTTAGAGTCGTATGAGAAGTAAGCCTGGCAGTACTTGTCGGTGTTGTCGCCGATAATCTTAACCGAGTTCTTGTTGGCACCCACAGTACCGTCAGCACCCAGTCCGTAGAACTTGGCCTCGAACATGCCTTCGCCGCCCATCGGGATTTCCTCAACCTCGGGCAGGGATGTGAATGTAACGTCATCAACGATACCCACAGTAAAGTGGTTCTTCGGCTCTGCAAGGCTCAGGTTGTTGAACACAGCGATAATCTTGGCGGGAGTCGTGTCGTTAGAACCCAGACCGTAACGTCCGCCTACGATAACCGGCTTGTTCTCAACGTCGTAGAACGCACTCTTAACGTCAAGGTAGAGCGGCTCGCCCTCTGCTCCCGGCTCCTTGGTGCGGTCGAGAACGGCAATCTTCTTGCAAGACTGAGGAACGGCAGCCAACAGGTGCTTAACGCTGAACGGACGGTAGAGGTGAACGCTCACCATACCAACCTTCTCGCCCTGGGCTGTCAGGTAGTCGATAGCCTCGCGTGCGGCCTCTGTGGCAGAACCCATGAGGATGATCACGCGCTCTGCGTCAGCAGCTCCGTAGTAGTCGAACAGGTGGTGCTCACGGCCGGTGATCTTGCCCAGCTCCTGCATGTAGTGCTCCACAACCTCGGGGATTTTGTCGTAAGCCGGGTTGCAAGCCTCACGGTGAGTGAAGAATGTCTCCGGGTTCTCGGCAGTACCGCGTGTTACAGGACGCTCAGGTGTGAGTGCGCGGTCACGGAAACGCTTGATGTCAGCGGAATCAACGAGCTTTGCAACCTCCTCCTGGTCGAGCATCTCAATCTTGTGGTACTCGTGTGAGGTGCGGAAACCGTCGAAGAAGTTGATGAACGGGATTTCCGTCTTGAGGGTAGCGAGGTGAGGCACTGCCGAGAGGTCCATAACCTCCTGCACAGAACCTGAGCAGAACATGGCGAAACCAGTCTGGCGGCAAGCCATAACGTCCTGGTGGTCACCGAAGATACAGAGAGAGTGTGAAGCAAGTGTACGCGCTGAAACGTTGAATACACAAGGAAGCATCTCACCTGCGATCTTGTACATGTTGGGGATCATCAGCAACAGACCCTGCGAAGCGGTGAATGTCGTGGTGAGCGCGCCGGCCTGGAGAGAACCGTGAACGGCACCCGCGGCACCGCCCTCAGACTGCATTTCCTGCACGCTGACGGTCTGGCCCCAGATGTTCTTGCGGCCTCTTGCGGCCCACTCGTCTACGTGTTCCGCCATCGGAGACGACGGTGTGATAGGGTAGATAGCGGCGACCTCAGAAAACATGTAGCTTACATGAGCGGCAGCTTCGTTACCATCACAAGTGATAAACTTTTTTTCTTTTGCCATTTTAATAAAATATTAATGTTAATGTATCAATAGTTTTTAATCACTGATTCTGTATTATATAAATAGGTTCGTACCTATTATTATCTGTCAGTACAGGAACCCCAGCAGCCACAGGGGTATCATGTTCCCGTGTCCCACCTCGGTGTTGTAGCGGGCGTATATCATGTCGGGCGAAAGCCTCCCCCTGCCCTGCTTCGCCGCGTCGCACACCTTGAACTGGTATTTGCCGTTCACGATGTAACACTCGTTCTTCTTTCCCATGTTCACCTTGTGGTCTTTCCACAGCGAGTTGAGGAAGAAATTTTCCATGAGCAGCTGCCTTTCCACGTTGATGGGGTAAATGGCGTACATCAGGTTGGGGTTATGCACCATCACCATGGGCGGCTTCTTCGGGAACTCCTGCCCCACGGGGTATATGATGTTTATGAGCCTCGCGTCGGCGAGGTATTTTATGTAGTTCATCACGGTGGCGCGGCTCGTGCCTATGTCGCTTGCCAACTGGCTGATGTTCGGTGCTTTAGAGCCGTTCATCGCGAGAAGGTAAAACAGCTTCTTTATCCTCGACAGGTATTTCAGCTCGATCTGCTTGATGAACAGGATGTCCACCTCGGTCATCATGTTCATCGTCTTCAGCAGGTTCTCCGAATAGTTGCGGTGCTCCCTGAAGAAGGGGTAGAAGCCGTGGTGGAGGTAATCCGGGAAATATTTGAGCGGAGAAACGCGGGGCAGGATGCGCCTCACTATCTGTTCGTGGTTTTCAATGATGTCTTCAAGGGTAAAAGGCTCGAAATCCGTTCCCGTCTGTAAGTTCAGGAACTCCCTGAAAGAAAATCCCCTCAGGTTGTAGCTCTTCACTACGCCCGCGAGTTCGGAATTGTCGTCTTTCAGCCGCATCACGCTGCTCCCGGTGAACACTATCTTCAGGTTCGGGTATTTGTCGTGGCACAGCCGCAGCTCGCGCGCCCAGTTAGGCTCCTTGAACACCTGGTCTATGAGCAGCGTGTGTCCGCCGTTGCGGTAGAACTCGCCGGCGAAATCCGAAATGCCGTGTACCTGAAAGTAAAAGTTGTTCATGTTCACGTAGAGGCACTTGCGCCCCTCGGTGTCGGCGTTCTCCTTGGCGTATTGCAGAAGAAACGTTGTCTTCCCCACCCCACGGCTGCCCTTGATGCCTATCATGCGGTCAGTCCAGTCAATCTCGTCCATGAGACGACGCCGGACGGGCGCATCGGTATGCTCAACCAGATAGTCGTGTGTTCTGAAAAAGGCTTCCATTTCTTCTATTTGAATATTGTATGCACCAGACGGGGCGGACGAAAAGCCGCGTATTTCGTTTGAAACATCTAAGCGCAGATTATCAATGCAAAGATAATGGATTATTATTTATTTTCAAACTCTACTTTGCAAAATCTGCCATTTTTTGTTATTTTTAAACCTCAAACCGCGTTTTGCGGCGAAAAGCGGAGTGCGCGGTCGCCTCATGCCTGACTTTTGCCGACGGAAACTCCTTTTTATACAAAATAAATACATTAAAATTGTTTTATTTACATTTTCCTATTACCTTTGCATCCGCAAGAATAAATTTCAGTATGGACAACAACTTATCAACGCCAGATTACATTTTTGAATCCAGTTGGGAGGTATGCAATAAGGTGGGCGGCATTTACGCCGTGCTTTCGACAAGGGCGAACACCTTGCAGAAGACACTGAAAGACAGGATAATATTCATTGGTCCTGATTTCTGGCAGGACAAGGAAAACATTTACTTTACCGAAGACGAAAACCTGTTTGACGACTGGAAGACAAACGCAACGCAGAACGGACTGAAAGTGAGGACGGGACGGTGGAACGTTCCGGGCAAACCCATTGCCATCCTCGTGGACTTCAATCCGTATTTTGAGAAGAAGAACGAAATCTACGGGAAACTGTGGGAGGATTTCCAGGTGGACAGCCTGCACGCCTACGGCGACTACGACGAGGCTTCGATGTTCTCGTTCGCAGCGGCAAAGGTGGTGGAGAGCTTCTACAACTTCTACCTCGACGCGACGAAGAAGGTGGTTTACCACGGCAACGAGTGGATGACCGGTCTCGGACTGCTCTACATCCGCAAGTACATACCGCAGATCGCCACCGTGTTCACAACCCACGCCACAAGCATCGGGCGCAGCATCGCGGGCAACAACAAGCCGCTCTACGACTACCTCTTCGCCTACAACGGCGACCAGATGGCCAGCGAGCTGAACATGCAGAGCAAGCACTCCATCGAGAAGCAGACGGCGCACAACGTGGACTGCTTCACTACCGTGAGCGAGATTACCGCCAACGAGTGCAAGGAACTGCTCGACAAGCCCGTGGACGTGGTGCTGCCCAACGGCTTCGAGGACGACTTCATCCCCAAGGGAGCGGCTTTCACGAGCAAGAGGAAGGCCGCGAGGAAAAAGGCCCTCGCCGTGGCTAACGCGCTGATGGGAACTGACCTCGGCGACGACACGCTCATCGTGTCCACAAGCGGTAGGTACGAGTTCCGCAACAAGGGCGTGAACGTCTACATAGAGGCGATGAACCGTCTGCTCAGGGACAAGGACCTGAAGAAGGACGTGGTGGCGTTCATCGAGGTGCCGGGATGGTGCGGCGAACCGAGGCAGGACCTCTTGGAGCGTCTCAACTCCGGGAAGAAATACGACACGCCGCTTGAGATACCGATGATAACCCACTGGCTCCACGACATGAGTCACGACAACGTGCTCGACATGTTCAAGTATCTCGGCATGAACAACCGCAAGGAGGACAAGGTGAAGCTGATTTTCCTGCCCTGCTACCTCGACGGCAACGACGGCATAATGAACATCAGCTATTACGACATAGTGCTCGGCAACGACCTCTGCATCTACCCCTCGTACTACGAGCCGTGGGGTTACACGCCGCTTGAGGCGGTGGCGTTCAAGGTGCCGTGCATAACAACCGACCTCGCAGGGTTCGGACTTTGGGCGAACAGCCAGAAGGGCGGCTACTGCGGGATTGAGGACGGCGTGAAGGTGGTTCACAGGACGGACTACAACTACTCCGAGGTGGCTGACATCATAAAGGACACCGTGTCGGAATATTCAGCCTTTACCGACAAACAGGTGAAGGAGGCGCGCGCCAACGCCTTCGCCCTCTCAAAGAAAGCCCTGTGGAGCGAGTTCATAAAATACTATTATGAGGCGTACGACATCGCCCTCAGGAAAGCCGCCGGGAGAACGGCGCGCACAAACGACATACGATAAAACCGCATAAAACTTTAATTCAAACAAATAAAGACGATGAAAATTAAAGCAGATTATGTTAATGCCCCTCAGTGGAAAGAGGTGACAGTAAAGTCCAAGCTGCCCGAGCAGCTCAAATGTCTGGACGAGTTGGCCCACAACATGTGGTGGGCGTGGAACTACGAGGCACGCGACCTTTGGAGAAGCCTTGACGAGGACCTGTACGAGGAAGTGGGACACAACCCCGTTGCCCTCCTCGACCAGCTCTGCTATGAGCGCAAGGAGGAGATAGTGAAGGACAAGGCCATCATGAAGCGCGTGAAGGACGTTTACGCGATGTTCCGCAACTACATGGACGTGGAGCCTGACAAGAACCGCCCCTCTGTGGCTTATTTCTGCATGGAGTTCGGTATCAACCAGGTGCTCAAGATATATTCCGGCGGTCTCGGCATGCTTGCCGGCGACTACATGAAGGAGGCTTCCGACAGCAACGTGAACATGTGCGGCGTGGGCTTCCTTTACAGGTACGGATATTTCAAGCAGTCGCTCAGTATGGACGGACAGCAGATCGCCAACTACGACTCGCAGAACTTCAACTCGCTGCCTATCGTTAGGCAGCTCGATGAGAACGGCGAGCCTCTCGTGGTTGATGTGCCTTACATGAACTACTCCGTTCACGCATACGTGTGGAGGGTGAACGTGGGACGCGTGCCGCTCTATCTGCTCGACACCGACAACGAACTGAACTCTGAGTTCGACCGCCCAATCACCCACGCCCTCTACGGCGGCGACTGGGAGAACCGTCTGAAGCAGGAAATCCTGCTCGGTATGGGCGGTATCCTCATGCTCAAGAAACTGGGCATCACGAAGGACATCTACCACTGCAACGAGGGCCACGCGGCTCTCTGCAACCTCCAGCGTCTGTGCGACTACATCAAGGAGGGTCTCACCTTCAACCAGGCAATGGAAATCGTGAGGGCTTCTTCGCTCTACACCGTTCACACCCCGGTTCCCGCCGGCCACGACTATTTCGACGAGTCGCTCTTCGGCAAGTACATGGGCGGCTATCCCGATATGCTCGGCATCACATGGGACGAGTTCATCGGCATGGGACGCAACAACCCCGACGACCACAACGAGAAGTTCTGTATGTCGGTGTTCGCCTGCAACACCTGCCAGGAGGTTAACGGCGTGAGCAAGCTCCACGGATGGGTGAGCCAGAAGATGTTCAACAGCATCTGGAACGGCTATTATCCCGAGGAGAACCACGTGGGCTACGTCACCAACGGCGTTCACTTCCCCACATGGACGGCAACGGAGTGGCGCAAGCTCTACGCGCAGTATTTCGACGAGTCGTTCATGGGCGACCAGAGCAACGAGAAGATCTGGCAGGCTATCTACAACGTGCCTGACGACGTTATCTGGAGCACGCGCATGGCTCTGAAGAAGAAGCTGACGGACTACATCCGCAACAAGTTCCGCGAGACGTGGCTGAAGAACCAGCGCGACCCGTCGCGTGTGGTTTCGCTGCTCGAAAAGATCAACCCCAACGCGTTGATGATTGGCTTCTGCCGCCGCTTCGCCACTTACAAGCGCGCTCATCTGCTCTTCACCGACCTGGAGCGTCTCTCGAAGATCGTGAACGACCCGGAGCACCCCGTGCAGTTCCTCTTCTCAGGAAAGGCTCACCCGGCCGACGGCGCAGGACAGGGTCTTATCAAGAAGATTTACGAGATTAGCCAGCGTCCGGAGTTCCTCGGCAAGATTATCTTCCTTGAGGACTACGATATGCGTCTCGCCCGCCGTCTCGTTTCCGGCGTTGATATTTGGATGAACACCCCGACACGTCCGCTTGAGGCTTCGGGTACATCGGGTGAGAAGGCAGAAATGAACGGTGTGGTGAACCTCTCCGTGCTCGACGGCTGGTGGCTTGAGGGCTACCGCGAGGGTGCTGGATGGGCGCTTACCGAAAAGCGCACCTACGAGAACCAGGGCTATCAGGACCAGCTCGACGCCGCCACTATCTACGGTCTGCTCGAAAACGAAATCATACCGCTCTATTTCAACAAGGGCAACAAGGATTACAGCGAAGGCTGGGTGAAGGTAATCAAGAACTCTATCGCACAGATTGCCCCCCACTACACTATGAAGCGTCAGCTCGACGACTACTACGACAAGTTCTACTGCCGTCAGGCCGACCGTCTGCACAAGCTGACCGCCAACGACAACCGTCTGGCAAAGGACATCGCGCAGTGGAAGGAAAGCGTTGCGGAGCGTTGGGATTCTATCAAGGTGGTTTCAAAGGAGACCGAAGTGCCGGCCACTGGCGTTATCACCGGCGAGAAGTACAAGGTGAGATATGTAATCGACGAGCAGGGTCTCGACGA
>CAVHWJ010000079.1:0-9886 GCA_963639565.1 uncultured Prevotella sp.
TATATAAGGAGGAATACGGCGAGGGACTGCTCCTCAACTTCATGTGGGTGAAAGACGGCGTGGCGTACACGCACAGGTACGTGGTGGCGCGCCCCTTGGAGGACAAGACCTTGAACGTGAAATGGGTGACGTTCCGCGACAAACTCACGCCGGTGCAGAAGGAGACGTGGACGCTGAACATATCGCGTCCCGACACGCGCGACGTGATAAACAAGAAACCGGGCAAGGACAACGGCGGCGCGCAGCTGCTCGCCTTTATGTACGACAAGTCGCTGGACCAGATAGCCACATACAGGAGCAGTTTCGGACTTAACCTTTGGCAGAACCAGCCCTCGACGAAGTGGAACGCACGTCAGAACACTTCTACTTCGTTCTCCGCCTCGCAGAAGCTGGACTTCGCCTCAAATCGCGCGTTCGATTTCAGCAAGTTCAATTATACTCTCGGCAATCTCCTCTACTCTTCACTTAGCGGCATGGAGACGGCATATTCCACCATGACACCCAACCTCGTTGCATACGGCAACAACAGGATGGCGTTGATGGAAAAACGTGATGTCGCGTCTAATGCCGGCTCTAAGGTACTCATGAAGGTTGAGGACTCAAACGGTGGCGCCACAATGGTGCGCGGTTATCAGACAAACGCTAATGGCGCGGAGTCCGAAAAAGCCTCAGCTTCAGCCCACACGGCGCAGATAAGGGAGAACTTGCAGGAGACGGCGTTCTTCTATCCCGACTTGCATACCGACTCCAAGGGCAACGTGAATGTGTCGTTCACCCTGCCCGAGAGCGTCACCACATGGGCGTTCCGAGGCTTTGCCCACGACAAGACGATGAACACCGGAACCGTTGAGGCTGAGGCCGTGGCGAGCAAGAAGGTTATGGTGATGCCAAACGTGCCGCGCTTCGTGAGGGTGGGCGACAAGGCCAGCGTGGCGACGCGCGTTATGAACACCACCGCCAAGGACATCACATCAACGGTGGTGATGCAGATGATTGACCCGGAGACTGACATGGTGGTTTACTCCGACAGCCGCAAGGTGACCGTTGCCGCCAACTCCACGGCGAACGCCGCTTTCAGTTTCTCGCCGACAGCCGACAACTCCCTCCTCGTCTGCCGCATATCGGCGGAGGGCAAGGATTACAGCGACGGCGAACAGCATTATCTGCCCGTTCTTCCCGATGTGGAGAGGGTGATAAACACCGTGCCGTTCACCTTGCAGGGCAAGGGCGAGAAGCGGATTTCGCTTGGCGACGTGTTCCCCGAAGGTTCGTCAAACAAGAAACTCACGGTAGAATACACCGCCAACCCCTCATGGCTTACGGTTCAGGCTCTGCCGTATATGTCGGAAGCCAACGAGAAGAACGCCATAAGCCTTGTTTCGGCATACTACGCCAACAGCATCGGCAAGTATATCATGGACAAGACACCCGTAATCCGCCGGGTGGTGAACCTGTGGAACGAGGAGGGCGACGGCGGCAGTCTGGCGAGCGCGCTGCAAAAGGACGAGGATTTGAAGACGCTCGTACTGGAGGAGACCCCGTGGGTGATGGATGCCGACAGGGAGGCTGACAGGAAGAAGATGCTTGCCACGTTCTTCGACGAGTCGGCTATATCGCACCGCCTTTCGTCGCAGTTGGATGATTTGAAGAAACTCCAGAACAGCGACGGTTCGTGGAGCTGGTGGAAGGGCATGGAGGGTTCGCCCTCAATGACGGCACAGGTGCTCCAGACCCTCGCCCGGCTGAAAGCGATTACCGGCGACGACAAGGAGACCGCCTCGGTGATTGAAAGCGGAATGTCGTTCCTCGGCAAAGTGGTGGTTGAGGAATACAAGAGCATAAAGGAGAAGGAAAAGGGCGGACAGCCGGTGTCAATCTGCGATACCCACGCCATACAGTATCTGTATATCAACGCCCTGCTCGGGCGGCAGTTGCCCTCAAACGAGAAACCCGTGAAGGACTATCTCATGGCGTATCTCGAAAAGGACCGTCAGCGCGACATCTATTCCAAGGCTCTCATGGCGGTGGTGATGCAACGAGACGGCAAGACGAAGGAGGCTAAGGAATATGTGGAGAGCATCAGGCAGTACACGGTGTCTAAGCCCGACATGGGAAGATATTTCGACACCTTCCGTGCGGGTTATTCGTGGTTCGACTACCGCATCCCCACGCAGGCCGCAGCCATAGAGGCGATAAAGGCTGTTGAACCGGCCGACACCACTACAATCAACGAGATGCGCCTGTGGCTGCTCCAGTCGAAACGCACACAGGCGTGGGACACTCCGGTGAACAGCGTGAACGCCGTTTACGCCTTCCTCGACGGCAACGAGTCGGTGCTGGCATCCGGCAACGCTGGCGGCATCAAGGTGGCGGTGGACGGCAAGGCCGTGGATATGCCCAAGCCAACAGCCGGAATAGGATATTCCAAGACGGCTCTCTCGATAGACAACCAGAAGACCGCCAGCGTGACGAAGACCACAGGCGGCACTTCGTGGGGCGCGGCATACGCACAGTTCTCGCAGCCGCTGAAAGACGTGGTTGGCAGCGAGTCAGGCATGAAGGTGGAGCGAGAGGTTCTGATTAACGGCAAGGTGGCTGCCATTGGTGGCGGTGCATACAGTTTCGCCGTGGGCGACCGCATCACGGTGCGCATCACGGTGACGGCCGACCGCGACTATGACTTCGTGCAGATTACCGACAAACACGCTGCTTGCATGGAACCGGTGCAGCAGACGAGCGGTTACGCATGGGGATATTACTGTGTGCCTAAGGACAACGCCACGAACTATTATTTCTGCCGCATGGCGAAGGGACGGCACACCGTGGAGACGCAGTATTATGTGGACCGCGGCGGCGTTTACACCATGGGAACGTGTGCGGCGCAGTGCGCCTACGCCCCGGAGTTCTCCGGCAGGACAGGCGGCGCGGTGATGACCGTGGGCGACGGCGCGGACAGATAAAATGAATACAAACTGATGATGAAAAAGAAATATATCATATTGCCGCTGATGGCCATGGCTGCCGCCACGGCTTCGGCACAGCGCATTTCGGCGAAGAACGAGATAATCGACTGCGGAAACGTGGTCTACGAACAGCCCGTGAGCGTGAAGTTTGAACTCACTAACAAGGGGAACGAACTCAGCATCACTCAGGTGAGGACGAGCTGCGGATGCACGTCGGTGGACTATCCCCACGGTACGATAAACCGCGGCGACAACTTCACGGTGACTGCCACGTATGACGCGCGGCAGCTGGGGCATTTCGAGAAAGAGGTGGCACTGTTCTGCAACACCGGCGACAAGCCCTTTTACCTGAAGATGAGAGGAGTGGTGGTGGAGGACGCGTCGGACTTCGCCGGGAGCTTCAGCTATAAGATTGACGGACTGCTCACGGACAGGAACGACGTGGAGTTTGACGACGTGAACCGCGGCGACTATCCCGTGCAGCTCATCCACGTGAAGAACACCACGCCGGAGACGGTGAGTCCCGTGGTGATGCACTTGCCGTCGTATCTCTCCGCCACCGTCTCGCCCACGCACATCGCGCCGGGAAAGACGGGCGTGGTGTCGCTGAAACTCAATTCAAGGAAACTGCATGACTTCGGACTGACGCAGACATCCGTGTTCCTCGCCAAGAAACCGGGCGAGAAGGTGAGCGCGGACAAGGAGGTGTCGGTGTCGGCGGTGCTGCTGCCCGATTTCGACAATATGTCGGAGACGCAGCTCGCCAACGCCCCGCAGATAAAGCTCTCCGCAGAGACGCTCGACCTGGGCGATTTCGGCGAGAAGCAGAGCAAGAGCGGCACGATAATTATAGAGAACGTGGGACAGTCGGAACTCGACATACGCTCCATGCAGATGTTCACCACCGGCATGAGCGTGAAACTGAACAAGTCGAAACTCAAGCCCGGCGACCAGGCGAAGCTGAAGATAACAGTGAACCGCAAGCAACTGCGCAACGCGCGTAGCAAACCGCGTGTGCTGATGATTACAAACGACCCGCAGCGGCCTAAGGTGGTGGTCTACGTGAAATAAAAAACAATATTCTTATCATGGAACATCCGGAGAACAACAAGGAATACAAGGGCTTGCAGGTGAACCAGGGCGTGGAGCAGCCCTCAAACATTAACCCCTATCTGAAACGCAACCGCTACCGCCGGCGCGAGATGTCGGCCGCCGAAATGGTGGAGGGCATCGTGAAGGGCAACGTAACGGTGCTCAGTCAGGCGGTGACGCTCGTGGAGAGCGTGAACCCCGACCATCAGGCCAAGGCGCAGGAGGTTATAGAGAAATGCCTGCCTTACAGCGGCAACTCGGTGCGCATCGGCATCAGCGGCGTGCCGGGTGCCGGCAAGAGCACGTCGATAGACGAGTTCGGCATCCATGTGCTCGACCGCTTCGGCGGAAAGCTCGCCGTGCTCGCCATAGACCCCAGTTCGGAACGCTCCAAGGGCAGCATCCTCGGCGACAAGACGCGCATGGAGAAACTCGCCGTGAGGGACGAGTCGTTCATCCGTCCCAGTCCGTCGGCGGGTTCTCTCGGCGGCGTGGCGCGCAAGACGCGCGAGACGATAATACTGTGCGAGGCGGCCGGCTACGACAAGATTTTCGTGGAGACAGTCGGGGTGGGACAGAGCGAGACGGCGTGCCATTCCATGGTGGATTTCTTCCTGCTCATACAGCTCGCAGGAACAGGCGACGAACTGCAGGGCATCAAGCGAGGCATCATGGAGATTGCCGACGGCATCGTAATCAACAAGTGTGACGGCAGCAATGTGGACAAGTGTCACATGGCGGCGACGAATTTCCGCAACGCCCTGCATTTCTTCCCTGCGCCCGATAGCGGCTGGTTCCCCAAGGTGATGTGTTACAGCGGTTTCTATGCCACCGGCATCAAGGAGATATGGGACATGATATATGAATACTTCGACTTCGTGAAGGACAACGGCTATTTCGAGTACCGCCGCAACGAACAGAACAAGTATTGGATGTATGAGACGATAAACGAGAACCTGAGAAACAATTTCTACAACAACGCGGTGGTGCAGCAGAAGATGAAGGAGTTTGAGCAGAGCGTGCTGCGCGGCGAGAAGACGAGTTTTACTGCCGCCAACGACCTTTTGTCGATTTATTATAATAAATAAGGTGTCGCCCCGTAATCAATTTTCGGGGTGTCCTTAAACAAGGTATTGATGCAATATAAGATAGAGATAGACAGCGGCAGCGGTTTCTGCTTCGGCGTGACCACCGCCATACGCAAGGCGGAGGAGGAACTCGCCAAGGGCAACGTGTTGTATTGTCTGGGCGACATTGTGCATAACGGAATGGAGTGCGAGCGGTTGAAGAGATTGGGGCTTCTCACCATAAACCACGACGAGATGGCGCGGCTCCACGACGTGAAGGTGCTGCTCCGTGCGCACGGCGAACCGCCAGAGACGTATGCCCTCGCCAAAAGGAACAACATTGAGATTATCGACGCCACGTGTCCCGTGGTGTTGCAGTTGCAGCGCAGGATAAAGAGAAAATTCGACGAGGCGCAGGACGCGCAGATCGTGATTTTCGGAAAACCGGGTCATGCCGAGGTGTTGGGACTGGTGGGGCAGACGGGCGGAAAGGCTCACGTGATACACCATTTCGACGACGTGAAGACGCTCGACTTCGCCAAGGACATCTATCTGTATTCGCAAACCACAAAGTCGCTCGACGAGTTCCACCGCATAATAAACTACATTCAGGAGCATATCTCGCCCGAAGCCACGTTCAGGAGCTTCGACACAATCTGCCGTCAGGTGGCAAACCGTATGCCGAACGTCAGTTCGTTCGCCTCGCGCCACGACCTCGTGCTCTTTGTCTGCGGACGCAAGAGCAGCAACGGCAGGGTGCTCTTCAACGAGTGCCAAAGGGTGAACCCCAACAGCCGGCTTATCGAGGGACCGGGGGAGATACGCCGCGAATGGCTCGACGGCGTACACACCATTGGCATCTGCGGAGCAACGAGCACACCGAAATGGCTCATGGAAGAGTGCTCAAAGGCACTGGCTTCCATGATGTGATTGTTTCGGTGTGATTAATTCAGGACGGCTTGGTTATTTCGTCCTCTCCTCAAACTGGCGTTTGAGCCATTCTTTCTGTTCGGGAATTGTCATGCAGCTGTTGTCAAGCTCAATCGCGTCGTCGGCTTTACGCAGCGGCGACACCTCGCGGTGGGAGTCGATGTAGTCGCGCTGCTGCACGTTGGCGAGGATTTCCTCGTAGTCGGCTTCCGTTCCCTTTGCCTTCAGTTCGTCGTAACGCCGCTTGGCGCGCACTTCGGCTGATGCCGTGACAAAGATTTTCAGTTCGGCGTCGGGGAACACCGCCGTGCCGATGTCCCTGCCGTCCATAACGATGCCTTTCTCCCTGCCCATTGCCTGTTGCTGTTCCACGAGGGCTTTGCGCACGAAAGGCAGTGCGGCGACGATGCTCACGCGCGACGACACCTCCATTGCGCGGATGTCGCTCTCCACGAGTTCGCCGTTGAGATACGTGTCGGGGCGGCCTGTTTCGGCGTTTATCCTAAACGATATTTTTATCTCGGGCATCGCCTTTTCCAAAGCCTCAGCGTTGATTGTGTTGTTGCTGCCGAACATCCCGTGGCGCAGGGCGTAGAGGGTTACGGAACGGTACATCGCCCCCGTGTCCACATAGATGTAGCCTATCTCCTTGGCAAGGTCTTTTGCCATAGTGCTTTTGCCACACGACGAAAAACCGTCGATGGCGATGATTATCTTCTTGCTGTCCATAATTCTTTGTTTGGGATATGCCGCCGATGTCAGAGACCGTAGGACACGTTCACTGTTATCGAACTCGACGACAAGTGGTATTTGCCGTAAGCCACCTGAAGCTTGAACCTTTCGAGCTGCACTCCAGCTCCGAGCGTAAGTCCCGCGCCGTGGCTTCCCGACGACGATTCGCTGCCAGAACCCTGTTCTATCTTCATCTCCTTGGCGCGGCGGAAATTGTAGCCGCCGGAGATATAGAACTGGTCGCCGAGCAGCAGGTCCACGCCGGCAACAAGGTGGTTCAGCGCACTGTAATTCCAGTGTATCAGGTCTACTGCCGTGAGCGATATGCGGAACGGCATGTTGAGGAAACGCTTGCTCACGCCGATTTGCAGGTCGGTGGGCATACTGCCGAACTCGTCGTTGTAGGCTTTCACCTGTCCGCCGAGGTTCTTCGCCACAATCGATGCCGACCACTCAGAGTCGGGGTTGTAGTAGTTGAGGCCCAGGTCGATGCTTGCCGCCATGGAGTTGTAGCTGCCTATATACGACGTGATGAGGCGCGCCGTGATACCGCCCACGAGGTTCTTTGCCAATGTGTAGCTGTAAGCCCCGGCGAGTGCTATCTCCTGCGCGGTGAAGTCTCCCGTCTGGTTGTTGTCAGCGTCGGTTTCCTTCATTGACCCGTAGTTGATGTATTGCGCCATCACTCCCCACGACGACTTGTCGTTGATGATGCGGTTGAACGACGCGCTGCCCGTCGCGCTTCCTGCCATGTAGGTCATGAAGTTCAGGTTCAGCGTCTTGTCGGAAACCGAAGCGAGCAGTGCCGGGTTGGCGAACATCAGTGTGGGGTCGTCCTCGATAATCGTGATGTTCTCTCCGCCGAGCGCGGCGGCGTGCGCACTCACGGGCAGACGGAGGAAATTGTATTCCGTCTGGCTCTCCTGGGCGTGTGCCGCCACGGCCGCTATGCCTGTAAGCAAGAGTGATGTGATGCTTTTTTTCATTCTTTCTGTTTCTTTGGAAACCGCTTTTGAAGACGCAAAGTTACATCTTCTTCACTGCAAAAACGAAAAAAACGGCATAATATTGTATTGCGCCCGTATCATTGCCTTGCTTTCAGCTTGTAGTATTCCGCCGCGGCGAGGAGCACGCAGCCTGTGCCGTAGTCCTCAAAGTCGGGAACGGAGTCGAACGTCACCGGCTGTCCTGCCGAGGGGTCTTTCCCTGTGCCTTGGTTGTAGCCCAGGAAACCGTCGGCGTGGATGCTGCTTGCTATGGCTTTCCACGCAAGAGCCATCGGTGCGGCGTATTCTTTCGTGGAAAGTATGCCGTTGTTTACGCCCCACGCCATGCCGTAGAGGAATAGCGAAGTTCCTGTCACTTCCGGTCCGCCGTAGGTCGCGGGCGACACGAGGCTCACGTTCCAGAAGCCGTCGGCGCGCTGGCATTTCACGAGAGCCTTGCTCATCGCCACGAAGTCCTTTTTCAGGAATTTGTATTCCTTGCTCCCCTTGGGCAGCGTATGCATCACCCTCACCAGTGCTGCGTACACCCAACCGTTGCCGCGGCTCCAGTAGCAGTTGTTGCCGTCTTTCTCCTTGTAGGGCGGCACATAGTCCTTGTCGCGCCACCACAGTCCTTCTTTCCTGTTGAAAAGCCCCCCGGCGAGGGTGTCGCGCGTCCAGCGGTAGGATTTCATGGCGTAGTCGAGGTATTTCTTCTCGCCTGTCAGCTTGGCGTATTTGGCGTAGACGGGCATCGCCATCTGTATCGCGTCGATCCACGTCCAATAGTCGTATCTGCCGCTCTGCATCTGTATGCCGAGGTTGTGGGGGATGTTGGCGGTGCAGTCCTTGTTGCCGCTTTGGAGGTATCTGTCGATATACACCTGTTGGCAGCACTGGTTGTCGGCGTTGGTGTTGTCCTTCCCCCTGCGCGGCAGCCATTTGTGGTGGTTGCCCCAGAGGTCGGTGTAGTCGGCGTACCGCCGCTGCGGGTCTACCTCATAGAGAGCCATAAGTCCCTCGTAATACACGCTGCGTGTCCACAGGTTCGTTTCGTATTTCTTGCCGTTGGCGTGGTAAATCTCGTTCGGGTCGGCGTATTTCTCCATGAAATAGTCGTTGGTGCGTCGTGCCGCCTCCAATATCCCGTCTTTGTCGTTTTGCGGTGTCTGCGCTGCCGCGCATCCGGCGATTGCCATGAACGCCGCTATAAGAATGTTTCTGATCATGTTGTTTGTCAGTAGTGTATTTTTAGTTGTATGTCGTCTGCCGTCTTTGTCCGTATAAACAAAAAAAAACGGCGGACCTATATATATTATAATAGGTGCAGCCGTTTAGTCAATCCTGAAAACAACTTTTTTCTCAAACAAAATCTATTTTGACAACTAATCTATTAACATCCGTTCCCTGTGCTTTACCTTATGCGCTGCAAAGTTAGCGTGTCTTGGCAGAAGCGGTAGTACAAAATCGTACGAAAAAGGGGTGATAATATTCTTTTCTGCGTTAAAAGTCACGCCATTGCGCGCTTTTTGCCGCCGTGTTGTCGATTTCGTTGTATGCCGTGTATCATTTGTGGCAGAGTGTTTCAGGATAGTCCTGCCGGCCGCCTTCGGGTCAGTCCATTCCCCACATCGTTTCGAGGAGCCGCTTTCCGCTTTCGGTCTTGAACACCTTTTCCTCAAACCGCTTCACGGCTTCCACGGAGAGGTTGTCCTCGAAGGAGTTTACCAGGAAGTCCGCTTCGAGCAGAATCTGCCAGTCGATGCCGTCCACCCCCGTGTAGGTGTGGTGGCGTGAGATAAGGAAGCACACGCGTTCCGTCTGTTCCTCCGTATATCCGCCCACGCTCTCCATGAGCCGCCGCGCCTCGCCGGGGCCGAGTTCCTCCTGGTGTTTGCCGTTGCAGTCGCCGTAGAGAGCCTCGCTCTTGTGTATTCCGATGTCGTGGAGTATCGCCGCCGTCTCTATCACGAACATCGTCTCTTTCTTCACTCCCTCCATTTTGCCTATTGTGGCGGCGAAGTCATGCACCTTCACAAAATGCTGGATCCGCATCGCGTCTCCCCTGTCGTATTCCACCATGGCCGCCATCAGCCTCGCGTGTTGTCTCTTCATA
>CAVHWJ010000080.1:0-2010 GCA_963639565.1 uncultured Prevotella sp.
TTCTGGAAAATCCTCACGTCGTCGCTCACCTTTGTCTTTTTGCCGGCGGCGTTCTCAAGGCTCGACTGCACGAGATAGTCGAGGTCCACCTTGGTGAACTCGTCGCCCGGGTTCACGTTGTCCACCTTGGCACCCACAAGGCGCAGGATAAGGCGCGACATTATTGTGGAGAACCTTGATATGGGCCACAGCACGACATAAAAGAGGTATGCCGGGAGCGAGAAAAGGCCGAGAAGACGGTTGGGGTTGTTCTTGAAGAGCGTCTTGGGCAGGAACTCGCCAGTGAAGAGCACGATGATAGTTGAGAGGATAGTGTCCACGGTGACGCGGAACGTGGGGTTGAAGCCCTTGAAAATCGTCTCGTCGAAGAGGCGCGCTATGAACACGCCGTAGACCACGAGCACTATGTTGTTGCCCACGAGCATGGTGCTCACGAAATCGTTTGGGTGGCGGTAGAAGAACGACGTGATGCGCCGCGTGAGACCCGACGCCGCCTTGTCCACCTCGGCGAGCATCCTGTTGCTCGACACGAAGGCTATTTCCATTCCCGAGAAGAACGCCGAAAGGGCGAGAGTCAGGATAATCTCTATCAAGAGAGTAATATACTGTTGTTCCATTGTAGTATGTTTTTATACGTCGTGTTTATGTTATCCCGGCGCGTCATGGATTGTTGAACGTACGCGGAGCCGCCGTGGCCGGCATCCTTATCTTCTGCTTCGCTGTGTCGGGCTGCGAGATCACGGAGTCGGAACCGCCGCTCATGTCGCCCTTCACGAAAGAACCCTTCGTCGCGCTCACGGTGTAGCGCGTCATGCGCTCGTCGCTGCGGAAGCACGCCCCCTGAAGCTCGCGTTCGGGGGTTACGAGCCGTGAATACATGTTGCTGTAAAGCTCGTGGGTGTTCTGGTTCCAGAAGAGTTCCTCGCTGCTGAAACGCAGTCCGTCGGCGGTACGCACCCGCACCCTGCCGCGGAGTTCCCAAAGTTTCTTCTCGTCGTAGTAATAGGCAGTGTCGCTCTGTATGTAAGCCTCCACGCGGAATTTCTCGTCGAACTGCTCCAAGAACACGCCGCGGCTGAATATCCAGCGCGAGGGCACCTTGTTCTGGTTCACCTCCCACCGCTCCGCCACGATGCGGTATTTCATCACGCCCGAATCCGAAATCATGGTGTTAACGCCGTAAGACGTCATCATCGACACAGAGTCGCGCGGATAAATCGCCGGAGCCGTGTGTTCCTTAGCCTCGGAGCACGACAGCAGTATCGCCGGCGGCAGCATCGCCGCCCAGAGGAGTCGTCGCATGGCCTATTCCACCTTCCACTTGGCGAACCACCGTTCGTTGAACGTCAGTCCGATGTTCAGCCGGAAAGTGTTTTCGGTGATGAAGCCCTTGGCGGAGCTTTTCACCCACTGTCCGGAGATATTGAGAATGGAACGGTTGTTGTAGCTGTTCACGATGGGTATTCCGAAGCCCGCGCTGACGCTGAGTTCCGAAGGCCCGTCGCTGCCGTTAATCTTATAATAAGGTGTGGCGTATGACACGCCGGCACGGAAGCGCACGCGCTTGAGGAAACGGCGAGAGTATTCGTCGCCGCAGTATTCGCCGCCGAAGTTGATTTTGTGGCGGTCTTTGAAATAGCTGTCGGAAAGTGCGTAAGAAGGCTTGTTGTCTGTCTCCGTATAAACAGGGTAGCTCTCCTTGCCCCACCGCTGCACTGAGTAGTCTACGCCCAACTTGAACTTGTTGGCGTGGTTCCACGCGAGACCCACCCCGACCTGACGGGGAATGGAGAAAGCGTCAGCCACAGTGTATGAGGTGGTGTCCGACTTGTTCGTAGTGGCGTTGGTTGAAATCACCTTGCACGAAGCGTCAGAACCGAGCTTGTGGCCGAGGGCGTAGGTGAGACCCCATGTCAGGTCGTCGTTCTTACCGAGGACGGTCTTGTGCTGAATACCGAACTCAAGCTTGTAGCTCGACACGTCGTTGCCGTAGAGCTTTATCAAAGTCTT
>CAVHWJ010000080.1:2278-5704 GCA_963639565.1 uncultured Prevotella sp.
GCCACGGCGTATTCAAAGTTGGCTTTCTTTGCGTTCTTCTTCGTCGCGCCCTCCTTGTAGTTCGTTATCTGCCCCGAGAGGCCGAGGTCGAAGATGAAGGTAACGGAGTCTATGGCGGAGTAAGAGGCGGGGTTCATGGAGTTCACCTGGTTGTGCTCGCGGAAACCTATTCCCACGCCGTTCATGCCGCGGTTGAAGCCGGTCGCCCTGTCGCTCTGCACTCCCAGTCCGTACTGGCTGTATGGCGACAGCGTTCCGCTCTGCGCCACGGCACACGCACAGACTGCCGCAAAGGACAATACGAGCGCTGTTCTCTTGTCTATTCTCATTTTGATGTAATGTTCTGTTGTTCTGTCGGGACGGCAGTTTTGAGCCGCCTGTTGTATTCCAAAATCGCGTTGAGTCCCTTTGGCACAAGGAAATCGTCTGCAAAGGTGGGGATTTTTTCCGAAAATTGCAAATCCAAATGCACGCCGCCGGTTAAATATACCAAAAGGCCGGGGTATTTATCTATGAAAAAATCCATATACCCCTGTATTTCGTATTTTATGCCGTTCACCACTCCGCTGCGTATCGCCGTCTCCGTGTCGTGCCCGAAGTCGGGGCGTTCGCCGTGGCGGTGAACGAGGGGCAGCCGCGCCGTGTAGTTGTGCAGTGCCTTGAAGCGCATCGCCGGACCGGGGGATATGTTGCCGCCGAGATATTCGCCCGAGGCCGACACGAAATCCACGGTGATGCACGTACCGATGTCCACGATGAGGATGTCCCTGCCTGGCTGGAGAGAACTTGCTGCCACAGCCGCCGCGAGACGGTCGGAACCGAGGGTGAGGGGCGTGGAATAAAGATTTTTTATGGGTATGGGTGTCACGCCGCTGCGGAACTCCGTAACGGCGAAGGGCAGCGAGGAGAGCGCGGCGAGATATTCGGCACTGATGTCGGAGACGGCGGAGTATATGCCGCGGCCGAAGGCGTGCTGCCGGCAGAAAGCGGCGAGGGCTTCGGTGTCGTCCTTGTCGGAACGGCGTTCCTCCACCATTCTCCCACCGTCGAAACACACGAGTTTCACACAGGTGTTGCCGATGTCGATAATTAGGTTCACTGTTGTTGAAATGGTTTGTGGGCTGCAAAATTATTGAAAAAAATCGAAACATCGCCGCCATAAGTGAAAAATATGAGTTATTTTTGCAGCGTGAAAAAAGTAGACATGACAAAACGCGCCGCTTTGCTGCTTCTCGCGGCACTGGCTTTCGTATTCGCGAGGGCTGCCAGGGCGGCAAGATGCGACGGCGAGACGGGCGCAGGAACGGTAGGCGACTCAGTACACGTGAGCCTTCTCACCTGTTCGCCCCACGACGAGGTGTATAGCCTGTACGGCCACACCGCGCTGAGGTATCTCGACGAGAGAAGCGGCGTGGACGTGGCGGTGAACTACGGGGTGTTCTCGTTCAATGAGCCTAACTTCATCCTGAGGTTCGTCTTCGGTCTCACCGACTACGAAATGGGCATCCAGCCGTTTGAGGAGTTTTGCAGGGAATACGCCTACTATGGGGCGAGCGTGACACAGCAGGAACTCGACCTGACGGCGGATGAGAAACGCAAGATATTTGAAGCTCTGAACAGGAACGCATTGCCAGAAAATATTAGGTACAGGTACAATTTTTTATATAACAACTGCACGACAAAGGCACGTGACATCGTACTCGAAAACATTTCGGGGAAGGTGGTCTACGACAATATCATCGACACGGAAACGTCGTTCCGCGACATAATCCACTCGTGCAACGCCACCCACCGTTGGGCGCGCTTCGGCAACGACCTGCTCATGGGAGTGAAGGCCGATGCGAAGACAGACCGTGCGGAGCAGGAGTTCCTGCCGGCCAACCTGATGAGGGATTTCGGCAGTGCCATGGTGGTGAGGGACGGCAAGAAAACGCCGCTCGTGAAAAGCACCACGTTTGTCGTGACAGGCAACGACAGGCAGGAGAAGGAGGAAAACTCCGGTTGGCTCTGCCCCACCCCTGCGCTCTGCTTCATCGTGCTGTTCATCGTGACGCTGCTCATGCCGAGGGCTGAAAAAATGACCGGACGCAGGTTCTGGGGCTTCGACGCGGCGTTGCTGCTGCTGACAGGCATTGCAGGACTGGTGCTCACGGCGATGATATTCTCGCAACACCCCACGGTGAGCCTTAACCTCCAGATACTTGTCCTCAACCCCGTGATGCTTTTCTTCGCCTACTATACGGTGAAGCACAGGAAGCACGGCGAGAAGCTGAAACGGATGTACACGGCGGTGGCGGCATTCGCCGCACTGGCAATAATCTGTTCGCTGATACAGGATTTCGCCGAGGGGATTGCATTGTTGGCACTATCTTTGCTGGAGAGGTCGTGGAGCAATATCCGCTATTACGGTAAAACGACGGAAAACGCGGACATTGCGCAAACTGACAGAAATTAGAAAACTGACAGAAAGGGAATGACAAACAAGTATATAACAGCCACTATCCTCGCACTGCTTACAGGCATCAACGCGGGGGCGCAGGAGACAGCAACGGCTCCTCGCCTCGTGGTGAACATCGCCATAGACCAGCTGAGGACGGATTTCCTTGAGTCTTTCGACGCCCTCTACGGCAACGACGGCTTCAGGAAACTGATGCGACGCGGCCTGTTCTATACCAACGCTGAGTACCCTTTCTCCCCTATCGACAGGGCTTCCGCCATAGCGGCGATAAACACAGCCACCGCACCGGCACTGAACGGCATAACGGCTGAACAGTGGTTCGACAGGTCCACGCTGCGCCCCGTATCGTGCGTGGACGACGCTGCTTATCCCGGACTGCTCACCACCGAGACGGCATCGGCGCAGAACGTGATGACGACCACGTTGAGCGACGAACTGAAGGTGGCGACAAAGGGGCGCGCCGTGGTGTACAGCATAGCCGAAAAGAAGGACGCTGCGGTTATCCCGGCGGGACATTCCGGCGACGGGGCGTTTTGGGTGAACTCCCGAAACAACTGCTGGTGTACATCAACATATTATTCAAAGAAAACGCCCAAGTGGCTGGAGACTTATAACTTATACAATTCTCCATACAAGAAGAACAGCAACGTGAACGAGCAGATTACCGACCTCGCGCTGAAATGCGCGGCGGTGAACTCGCTTGGCAAGGACGACGCGACGGATATGCTGTTCGTGACATACAACGCCGCCCCTTCGATAGGCAAGGACGGCGGCGAGGACTGCAAGGACACTTACCTCCAGATTGACCGTGACTTGGGGAGGCTCATTACCGGACTGGAGACGGAGGTGGGCGCAGACAAGGTGCTCTTCGTGATAACCGGGACGGGGCGCTACGGCAGTCTGAAATCTCCCGACAGGAAATACCGGCTCCCCGAGGGGACGATATACATCAACCGCACGGCGAACCT
>CAVHWJ010000080.1:5951-9878 GCA_963639565.1 uncultured Prevotella sp.
TGCGGAGACATCATCATCGAGGCGGCGCCGGGGTGGAACATAGCCGACGAGGAAACGCAGCAGATTTACTCGCAGCATTACGGGTATCTGGCTACACCTGTGATTTTTTACGGATTAAACATAAAGGGGGAAAAGGTAAGCACGCCCGTAGGGGTGGAGTCCGTTTCGCCCACAATAGCCAAAGCCATACAGATACGCGCACCCAACGCCTGTAAATCAGCCCCGTTGTTCTGATTTCACGCCATTGGTGCGGCTCTTTTTCGTGGGGTTTGGCGCAGGGGTCAGGCAAAATAAGGCGGCATTGTGCCTTATTGTAGATTATTTTAACTAAATTTGCACCAATTATCCGACAAAAAAAATAAAAACAACATACAAATGGGATTTAACAACTTACTCAAATCGCTGTTCGGTGACAAATCGACACGCGACATAAAGCAGATAAAGCCTATCGTGGAGAAGGTGAAGGCTGCGTATCCTGAAATCAAGGCTCTGAGCAACGACGAACTGAGAGCGCGCACCAAGGAACTGCAACAGAAATTGCAGGACGCGGTGAAGGACAAGAAAGAGAAAATCGCCGAACTGAAAACCAAAATCGAAGAGACCCCCATCGACGAGCGCGAGGGCATTTTCAGCCAGATTGACAAGCTCGACAAGGAGGTGCTCGACAAATACGAGGAGGTGCTCAACGAGATACTGCCCGTGGCGTTCAGCATCATGAAGGACACCGCGAGGAGGTTCGCCGAGAACGAGGAGGTTGTGGTTACGGCAAACGAGTTCGACCGCGAACTGGCAGCCACAAAGGATTTCGTGAGGATTGAAGACGACAAGGCCATATACAGCAACCACTGGAATGCCGGAGGCAACGACATGAAGTGGGACATGGTTCACTACGACGTGCAGATATTCGGCGGCGTGGTGCTCCATCAGGGTAAAATCGCGGAGATGGCCACTGGTGAGGGTAAGACGCTCGTGGCGACGCTACCCGTGTTCCTCAACGCGCTGACAGGAAACGGCGTTCACGTGGTGACGGTGAACGACTACTTGGCAAAGCGTGACTCGGAGTGGATGGGTCCGCTCTATATGTTCAACGGCCTGTCGGTGGACTGCATCGACAAGCACCGCCCCAACTCGCCGGAGAGAAGGCGCGCCTACAAAGCGGATATCACCTTCGGTACTAACAACGAGTTCGGTTTCGACTATCTGCGCGATAACATGGCAATATCGCCCGACGACCTCGTGCAGAGGGCGCACAACTACGCCATAGTGGACGAGGTGGACTCGGTGCTCATCGACGACGCGCGTACACCTCTTATTATATCTGGACCCGTGCCTAACGGCGACGACCAGATGTTTGAGCAGTACCAGCCGCTCGTGGAGAAGCTCGTGGGCGTGCAGAGAAAGCTCGCCACGCAGTATCTCGCCGACGCGAAGCAGAAAATCAGCGAGGGCAAGAAGAACAAGGACCAGAAGCTCATCGACGAGGGTTTCCTGAGCCTCTACCGCTCGCACAAGGCTCTGCCCAAGAACAAGCCCCTCATCAAGTACCTCTCGGAGGACGGCATCAAGTCGGGCATGCTCAAGACAGAGGAAATCTACATGGAGAACAACAACCGCAGGATGCCGGAGGCCGTAGAGCCGCTGTATTTCGTGGTGGACGAGAAACTGAACTCCGTGGATTTGACCGACAAGGGTACTGACTGGCTCGCCAAGGAGGTGAACGACAAGGAGCTTTTCGTGCTCCCCGACATAACGACGCAGCTCTCCGCACTGGAGAACGAGAAGAATCTGGACGACCAGCAGAGGCTCGACAAGAAGGACGAACTGCTCAACTACTACTCCGTGCAGAGCGAGCGCGTTCACACGTTGCAGCAGCTGCTCAAGGCTTACACCATGTTCAACAAAGACGATGAGTATGTCGTGATGGACGGCGAGGTGAAGATCGTGGACGAGCAGACCGGCCGTATCATGGAGGGCAGACAGTGGAGCGACGGTCTGCACCAGGCCGTGGAGGCCAAGGAGCACGTGAAGGTGAAGGACGCAACGCAGACTTTCGCAACCATCACGCTGCAAAATTATTTCCGTATGTATCACAAGCTGTCGGGAATGACAGGTACGGCAATCACCGAGGCTGGAGAGTTCTGGGACATCTACAAGCTCGACGTGGTGGAGATACCGACCAACCGTCCGGTATTGAGAAAAGACCTTGACGACCGCCTCTACAAGACGGCGCGCGAGAAATACAACGCCGTGATTGAGGAAATCCAGGACATGATAGACCAGGGCCGTCCGGTGCTCGTGGGTACGACGTCGGTGGAAATCTCCGAACTCCTCTCAAAGATGCTCACCCTGCGCCATATCCCCCACAACGTGCTCAACGCCAAGCTGCACCAGCACGAGGCTGACATCGTGGCTAAGGCCGGTCTGAGCAAGACGGTGACCATTGCCACCAACATGGCAGGACGCGGTACCGACATCAAGCTGTCTCCTGAGGTTAAGGCCGCCGGAGGTCTCGCTATCATCGGTACGGAGAGGCACGAGAGCCGCCGCGTGGACCGTCAGCTGAGAGGACGTGCCGGACGACAGGGCGACCCGGGTAGCTCCGTGTTCTACGTGAGCCTTGAGGACAAGCTGATGCGTCTGTTCGCCAGCGAGCGCATAGCAAGGGTGATGGACCGCCTCGGCATCGAGGACGGCGAGAGGATTGAGAGTTCGCTGATGTCGAAGAGCATCGAGCGCGCGCAGAAGAAGGTGGAGGAAAACAACTTCGGCATCCGTAAGCGTCTGCTCGAATACGACGACGTGATGAACAAGCAGCGCACCGTGGTTTACGAAAAACGCCGCCACGCCCTCATGGGTGAGCGCATCGGCATGGACATCACCAACATCATCTGGGACCGCGTGGTGAACATCATCGAGCGCAACGACTACGAGGGATGCAAGGACGAGTTCCTCAAGGTGCTCGCAATGGAATGTCCGTTCACCGAGACGGAGCTGCAGAACGAGAACCGCGAGAACCTCGAGGAGAAGGCTTTCCAAATTGCGATAGCCGACTTCAAGCGCAAGACAGACCGCATACAGTCGGTGGCTTACCCTGTCATCAAACAGGTGTATGAGAACCAGGGTGCTATCTACGAGCGCATCATGGTGCCGCTGGCCGACGGCAAGCGGATGTACAACATACCGTGCAACCTGAAGGAGGCTTACGACAGCGAGGGCAAGAGCGTGGTGAAACAGTTTGAGAAGACTATCCTGCTGCACATCATCGACGACTGCTGGAAGGAGAACCTGAGGGCGCTCGACGAACTGAAGCACAGCGTGCAGAACGCTTCTTACGAGCAGAAGGACCCGCTCGTGATATTCAAGCTCGAAAGCGTTAAGCTCTTCGACGACATGGTGGACCAGATGAACAACCGCATCGTGAGCATCCTGATGAGGGCGCAGATTCCCGTGATGCAGGAGGACGAGGTGCAGGAGGCACAGCCCGAGGAGCACAGTCAGCAGTACACCGAGGAAAAGGTGGATCTCGACGACGAGGCGCAGAGGGCTGCCGCTCAGAACGACACGCGCGAGACGGCACAGTCCAACGAACCTGTTGTGGCTGAGAAAACACCAGGACGCAACGACCTCTGCCCCTGCGGCAGCGGCAAGAAGTTCAAGAACTGCCACGGCAAAGACCTTGCATAACTGACGGCGGCGCGTGAACGTGTTTCACTGCCGCAACAACAATAAAAAGAGTGCTTATATCCGCCCTGAAGTGATTTTCGCTTTTACTTTGGGTGATATAAGCACTTTTTGTTATCTTTGCATACGGATTGACCGTATCTTTGATTATTAACCTAAAATACAGTACAACATGAATGATGATTTGTTTTGCCCCGAGTGTGGATGCCCCGACGTTACAGTGTATGACGACGGAACGTTAGAGTG
>CAVHWJ010000081.1:0-1402 GCA_963639565.1 uncultured Prevotella sp.
GCGGTCTTCAAGCCGCCCTGTCCGTAGACGCCTTCTGTGCCGATTACCGTGAAAGCCTTGTCGTCCGGTTTCCATTGTGCCTGCGCTCCCGTTGCCGCTACGGCGAGGACCGCGATAAGAGTAGTGATACGTTTCTTCATAAAAGATATTGTTATGTGTTTGAAAAATGTCACGGCAAAAGTATGCCTTTTGCGCAAAAACCACCGCAGCGGCAACGCCTTTGCAGTTTGCATTACATGAAATGACAAGCATTTCACAACGAAACACGGCGTTTTCTGCGAAATATGTTACCTTTGCAGCAAAATCCGCATTAATATGACACGTTTCAAGATATTCCTGCTCTTTGTCCTCGCGCTGCTTCCGTTGGCTGAAATCCGCGCTTCCGACACCCCAGCCACGAGCTGCCAGACGGCGGAGGCCGCCAACAGGAAATACGCCAAGGAGGACTATCCCGAGGCTCTGACACTGTATATCCGCGCCATGGAACTCGCCCGCCGGGAGGGCAACGACAGTGTGTATATCTTCTGCACCGCGTGCATAGGCAACATATACGACGCTTTCGGCGACAACAAGAGCAGCCTGAAGTATTTTCTGAAGGGCTACGGGGCGGTGAAGAACACGCGTTACACCGGACTGAAAGCCACCTGTCTGACGAACATCGTGACGGAATACGCGCGGATGGGCAACGCCAAGGAGGCAAAGAGGTATTTCGCGCTCTGCGAAAAACTGCCTTTAGGGGAGCTTACCGACGGACAGAAATATTTTATCATCTACAACCGCGCGCGGTGCTACGCCGTGGACGGACACTATCAGAAAGCAGTGGCGGAGCACCGCCGCGCACTGGACTTCGCCATAAAACACAAGCTGCACCCCCTGCTCCGTCTTTACCAAAAGAGCGAGATAGGCAACATCTTCGTGAGGTGGGGCAAGACGGAGGAGGCCGTCGCCATGGGCAGGGAGTGCATCCGAGACTCGCGGGCGGCGGGCAGCGGCGAACTCCTCGTGAACGCCTACAAGATGATTGCCGACGCGTTCCGCATGGAGAACAGGGCGGATTCGGCTGAGAAATACCGCGAACTCTATTTCGTGCTCAACGATTCGGTTTACAACACCAAGCGGTTCTACGAGGCGCGGGCTATCCTCAACGACTACGAGAGCCGCGAGCAGCAATACCAGGTGTCTATCCTGAACCAGCGCATAATGATGCAGAAATACGTCACGGCGAGCATCGTGGCGTTCCTCCTCCTCGTCCTCACCTTTTCCTATATATTATACAGGAAGAACAAGAACCTCAGCCGCACGCAAAGTCTGCTAATCGACCGCAACAAGGACATGGAGCGGCGAGAACAGCAGAACCGAACCCTGCTGAAGCAGTATCTGGAACAGCTCGACAGGAACTCCC
>CAVHWJ010000081.1:1623-7729 GCA_963639565.1 uncultured Prevotella sp.
TACCAAAAGAACTTCAAGACGCTGCTCAACGAGCGGAGGATCCAACAGGCGTGCCACAAGCTCACCGACCGCCGCCACTACGGCAGCTACACGATGCAGGTAATCTACGAGGAAGTGGGCTACAAGTCCGCCTCCAGCTTCATCCGCGCCTTCAAGCGTGTCTACAACATGACGCCATCGGAGTTCCAGAAGATTGCTATGGAAAAGGAAAACACATAGTTCTTTATTTGCAAACCGCACCCCTTAAAGGGTCGAAAGGGCAGTTCACTGAACGTCCATCGTCCGTTGGGAGGTTGGCGAACCGCACCTTTGAACGAAAGAGACGTGGCTAAATGCCGTGGCTGAACAGTTTGAATTGTCAAGACTGCGGAGACTTTCACGAAAATTACGGATTTCATTTCTTGGTATAGGAAATTTTAGTAACTTTGCAGCTATATATTAAATAGGTCTTGAAAAGACACCCTACATCTATTGACGAGAAAAACGAAAGTAGCATGAAGCCTGGTCCGCAAGACACACGCGGAGAACGAACAAGGCGTCACACTATACTGGATATAATAAAAACCTAAATCAAACAACTTTAAAGTTCTATTTATGACAACAAGACTAACGACACTACACGGTAAGACATGGAGCATGCTTTGTCTTGCGGGTGGGGCATTGGCGTTGGCATCCTGCGCGCAGGATGGCTTCACAGACGAGAGTTTCGACTCCGGCGTTTACAACACGCAGCTCGAAGCTCCGACAGCCGACAAAATCACTATCACGCCGAGCACCGACGGAAGCATGCAGACTATCAGCTGGCCGGTGGTCTACGGCGCGGGCGGCTACCACGCCGTGCTCACAAACGCCGACAACAACGAGGTATTGAAAGACACCATCGTGGACGGCATCTCGTTCGCCACGGCGCGCGAGGAGGACAGGAACTACAAACTCTCGTTCACAGTTCTGGAGAACAAGGCGAAGAACAACAAGGCTTCCGGCACAGTGGAGAAGGCGTACAGCACCTTCGTATCGTCGTTCCAGACAATACCCGCCGGCGACCTCGCCACATATTTCAAGGAGAACCCCGTGCCGGAGAACGCCACAACGGAAATGCTCTACTACGATCTGGAGCCGGGCGGCGAATACACCCTCTCTGAGACAATCGACTTCGGCAACAAGCGCGTTGCGCTGCGCACGCCGAACTCCGACAAACACGCCAAGCTGACTTACACCGGAAAGGTGAGCATAAAGACCGGAACGCTGCTCACGCTGAAATACGTGGACATCGACGCTTCGGCTTCTGACAACCCCGTAATCTCCCTTTCGGAGACTCCCGACGAGAGCATCAAGGCCGCCACGGGAAAGGGCGACTACTACAACATCCTGGGCGCGCTGCAGATCAACGGCTGCAACATCACGGGCGTGAACCAGAACCTGGTCTACGACGGCAACGTGAAATACTGCCTCGAAACGCTGTTCATCAACAACTGCCGCATCAAGCTCACCAGCAGCGCGGCTACGAGCATCGCAAGCAACGCCATAATCTATTTCAAGGCGGGTTACGCCAACACGCTGCAAGTGAAGAACTCCACATTGTGGAACGCGGGCGACGCCGACGCGAAGTATTTCGTGCAGTATAACAACAGCGGACGCGCCGACCGCGCCGGCTATTCCAGCCAGTACGTGACCTTCACCAACAACACCTTCTACAACATCGCAAAGGCAGGGCAGTGGGCCAACTACTCGGGCTTCAACGGACAGAAATATTCCGTTTTCTCTGTCACCAACAACATCTTCGTGAACTGCGGAAACAAGCAGATAGCACGACGCATCCTCGGCGGACGCTCGGCATCCTCCTACCCCACCACCCCCGTCTTCGGCAACAACACCTATATGTTTGACGGCGAGTTCGAGAGCGTGGCAGGCATCGTGGAGGGCTACGACGTGAGCGGCACGGCAATCGAGGAAGACCCGGGCTTCAAGGACGCGGCAAACGGCGACTTCACCGTGAGCGGAGCCACGCAACTGAGCCGCAAGACTGGCGACCCGCACTGGCTCTCGGCAAAATAACCTTCATTAACCGACAAATAAAAAAAACACAATATGAAAAGAAAAACCATTATCAGTTTATGCTTCGGGGCATTGGCAATGGCTTCGCTGCCGGCCGGCGCCCAGAACCAGACTATAAAGGGTACGGTGGTTGACCAGAACGGCGACCCCATCATCGGAGCCTCCGTGCGCATCGTGGGAGCGAAGGGCGACAACATGGGCGTTATCACCGACCTCGACGGCAACTATTCCATCACCGCCCCCAAAGGGACAAAGGTCACCATATCTTATATAGGCTATCTGCCGCAGACGGTGGTGCCGGGCGGAAAGACGCAGCTAAAGGAGGATTCGCAGAACCTCGACGAGGTTGTTGTGGTGGGCTACGGCACGCAGAAGAAAGCTCACTTGACGGGAGCCGTGGGAACGGTGGACATGAACGAGCTGCAGGACTTGTCGAGCGGCGGTCTGGCAAGCATGCTCGAAGGCTTGGTGAACGGCGTGAGCGTGAACGGCGGTGACACCCGTCCGGGCGAGAACGCCACAATCAGAATCCGCGACACCAACTCGCTGGGCGACGTGGGCGTTACGGCGCAGTCGCCGCTATACGTCATCGACGGCTACATCTACCCGAACGACGTGAAGGTGGGCAGCACCTACCATAACCTGGGCGAGGAGGCGTTCAACAACCTCGACGCTTCGGTTATCGAGAACATTTCGGTATTGAAGGACGCTTCGGCAGCCGTCTACGGCGCGCGCGCCGCCAACGGCGTTATCCTCGTTACCACAAAGAAGGGAAAGCTCGGCGCGCCGACAATCAGCTACAACGGACAGTTCGGTTTCACCGACGCCGTTTCCACACCGAAGATGCTCAACGCTTACAACTACGGCAGACTGTGGAACGCGGTGAAGGCAGCCGACCCGACGACGCTCTCTTCGCTCAACCTCACCAAAGACCTCTATCAGGCCGACGAGCTTGAGGCGATGAAGGGCCTGAACTACGACCTGCTCGACAACTACTGGAAGACCGGCTTCACGCAGAAGCACAGCGTGAACATCAGCGGAGCGACGGAGAAGGCGAGCTATTTCGCCGGACTGAGCTACTACAGCCAGGACGGTAACCTGGGCAAGATTGACTACAACCGCTTCAACTACCGCGCCGGTGTGGACGTGAAGATTTCAAAGTGGCTCAAGGCCAACCTCACCGTAAGCGGCGACAACGGACAGAACGACAAGGCCAACATCAAGGTGGGCGGCAGCAACGAGCAGAACGACTACGTTTATCTGCTCACGCGTCCGCGCTACATCCCGGAATACGTGAACGGCTACCCCATTATGGCCAACGGCATCAGCAACAGCACCACGGGAGTGAGCAAGTACAACTACGACGTGATGCACAACAACGGCGACTACAGCAACAACATGAGCCAGAACATGACGGTGAACGGAAGCCTGTCTTACGACTGGGGATGGGTGAAGCCGTTGCAGGGCCTCACCATGTCGCTGAGTTATTCAAAGAGCGTGTCCACGAGCAAGAACAACGAATACGGTTCTTCGTTCACCCTCTACTCCTTGCAGCAGCGTTCGGGCAGCGGAAGCCACCTCTACACGCCGATTGCCGGCGAGGACAACTCCATGCTGACCGACGACGCTAACTTCAGCGGCACGACGATTTCAAACGGCGACCCTTCGTATCTCTCAAGAAACATGGTGCGCACGGACAACTACCAGGTTAACTTCACCGTGAACTACGCACGCGACTTCGGCAAGCACCACGTGGGGGCGATGTTCTCAGTGGAGCGCAGCGAGGCTGAGAGCGAATACAACATGAGCAAGGTGAGCGACCCGTACCCCTTCACCACGGGGCAGTCGAACTCGGCACAGGCAACGACCAAAGAGGCTGTGTTCACGCGTTCTGAGAGCGGTTCGCTGAGTTACATCGGCAGGGTGAACTACTCATACGCCGGCAAGTATCTCGCAGAGCTGCTCGTGCGTTCCGACGCTTCTACAAAGTTCGCCCCCGAGAACCGCTGGGGAACGTTCCCCTCAGGTAGCCTCGGATGGGTGGTGAGCGAGGAGCCTTGGTTCCAGAACAACGTGAAGTTCATGGACTTCCTGAAGCTGCGCGCCTCGTTCGGTCTCACCGGCCGCGACAACACTCAGCCGTGGCAGTGGATGCAGATCTACGCGCAGGACGCAGACAAGGGTCCGGTGTTCGGCACAGGTACCACGGTTGATTCAAACAACCGCATCACCATCAACAAGAGCAACTCGGCAGTGAACCGCAACCTGCACTGGGACAAGTCATACAAGTTCAACTTCGGTATCGACGCGAACTTCCTCAACAGCCGCCTGGGCGTGGCTTTCGACGCTTACCGCGTGTGGAACCGCGAGATGCTTATGAACATCGCGCAGTCGCTGCAGGCCACGGTGGGCACTCAGAGCGCGGCGCAGAACCTGGGCGAGATGAACTCGTGGGGTTATGAACTGTCGCTCACATGGAAGGACAAGATAGGCAAGGACTTCAAGTACCGCGTGGGCGTGAACACCGGTTACAGCGACAACGAGGTGCTCAACATGGACTGGAAGACCGACTACATCTACCGCCAGATTACGCGCGGCCAGCGTTCCGACTACAGTCAGGGCTGGGGTATGCAGTGCATCGGAATGTTCCGCAGCTTCCAGGAAATCCAGGAGTATGTGGAGAAATACCACATCACATCCTACATGGGCAAGAAGCCGGATGAAATCCGTCCAGGTATGCTTATATATAAGGATGTGCGCGGAGCTTACGACCCCGCAACCGGCACTTACGGCGCGCCCGACGGCATCGTGGACAAGGACAACGACCAGGTGCAGCTGAACAAGCGTTCCAACCCCTATTCCGTAACCCTCAACCTTCAGGCAGAGTGGAAGGGACTGTCAATCTCCACACAGCTTCAGGCAAGCTGGGGCGGTTACAGCTTCCTCGACGGCTCAATGCTGAAGCCGGGCGACAACGGACTGGAATACACGAACATGCCTTCGTTCTGGAATCCCGACAACATGTATGTTTACCAGGACATCTACGACGGCAGCGGAAACCTCGTGATGAGCGAGAACAGGGACGGCAGTCTGCCTAACCTCGCTTACAGCAGCGTGAACGCCGTGACATCCAACTTCTGGCGCATCAGCGGCACGAGGATCAAGTGGAACAGGATTACGCTGGCATACAGCATCCCGTCGAAATACGTTAAGTATATCGGTCTGCAGAGCGTGCGCTTCAACGTGACGGGAACCAACCTGCTCAGTCTCTACAACCCGTACCCCGACAACTTCATCGACCCGATGTGCAGCTACAGCAAATACCCCGCACTGCGCAAGTGGACAATCGGTGTGAACGTAACATTCTAATCTAAAGATAAGGAAAGAAGAAAATGAAAAACAACAGATATAAAGTCATGGGCTTGGGCATCGGTCTGGCTTCCGTGTTGGCGTTCTCCGCGTGCAGCGACAGCTTCCTTGACGACAAGAAGAACTACGACAACGTGAGCGCGGACGTTTACAACTACTACGAGGGCGCAAGCGCACGTGTGAACGACGTTTACAGCTGGTGTCTGCCGAGCACGGCGGGAACTCCCGGCTGGCAGTACCCGAGCACCGGCAGCAACGACGACGAGAGCCAGAGCACCGAGGAATACAGCGGCTTCGGCAGCTTTGTGAACCCGCAGGGGGAGATGAGCGTGTCGAAGAACAACATGCCCGACTATTTCTACGGTCAGCTCAACAACATCCAGGCGAGTGCCTACGGACGCATCCGCAACATCAACGACGTGATTGAGGGCATCGAGGGAAGCTCGCTGTCGCAGGTGGAGAAGGACGAACTCCTCGGACAGGTGTATTTCTTCCGCGCGTGGTGCTATTTCCGTCTTGTGCAGTGGTTCGGCGGCGTGCCTCTCGTAAAGGAGGTGCAGGATCCCGTGGAGACTGTCTACACGCCGCGCTCTTCTGCAAAGGAGTGCATCGAGTTTATCTGCTCCGACCTCGACAAGGCTTCGAAGATGCTGGCGAAGAAGACGATGAACGGCGGCTGGGG
>CAVHWJ010000081.1:8120-9860 GCA_963639565.1 uncultured Prevotella sp.
GACGGCAAGTTGCCTTCAACAGCAACGACCTACACGCTGCTCGAAAAGAGTTCGTCGATTTACGACGAGGAGTTCCCGCTCGAAAACCGCGACCCGCGTTTCTACCGCACCTTCGCCTTCCCCGGCGAGCGTTGGGCTTACAGCGGAAACTCTACACTGGCGCAGTTCGGCGCCGGCTACCCGTCGTATAACGAGGGCAAGGACTATGAACTGTGGAACTACGTGTGGTACACCAAGGCCGACGACGCGGGCAACATCGAGAACAGCACCTGCTACGCCGCCGACAGTCTGCTCGACAACAAGCGAGGCGTTTACGTGCGCAAGCGTTCCGACGACCTCGACGTGAACCAGGCTCTCTATACCTACAACGCCATCGTGAGCAACGGCGGCTTCTGCTACTCCGCCGCTCCTTATATGGAACTGCGTTATGCCGAGGTGCTGCTCAACCTCGCCGAGGTGGCTTGCGGCGCCGGCGACATGGAGTATGCCGTTTCGCTGCTCAAGCAAATCCGCGAGCGCGCCGGATATACGGCAGAGAACAACTACGGTCTCCAGGCCGACCTCGTTTCCAACCAGGCCGCCTGTATGTCGGCTATCCTCTACGAGCGTCAGATTGAGTTCGCCTACGAGGGCAAGCGTTTCCTTGATATGCGCCGCTGGCTGCTCTTCGACGGCGGCGAGGGCATCGCTTCGATACCGGGCGCACCGTCTACATGGAAGGTTACAGGCTGGGGCGGCAACACCTGCACATGGCTCGGCGTTAAGCCGTTCAACGGCCAGCGCAGGGAGAACATCGAGTTCCGCACGGCCGACAAATACGGCGTGGGCGACGTGACGGCGGCTTCCGACCCGCTGCGCAAGGCCAACGTGACGCGCTGCGCCGCAATCGACCTGCGCAACAGTCTCTCCGGCCAGATGACGACATTGAAGGCTTGGTATAAGGACAACCTGAAATACAAGGTGAAGAAGGGCGACGCCTACGACTCCAACAAGGTGCCTCTCAACACCAATTTCCTTGCCCGTTACTATTTCTTCGGCTTCACACAGGGCGCACTGAACAACAACACCAAGATTCAGCAGACCATCGGTTGGGAAGATTCCAACAACGGCAACGCCAACGGAACTTTCGACCCCCTCGCCGAATAACCGGAACGAAACACATCATAGCACTACCAAAAAGGCGACCCACCAGGGTCGCCTTTTTGTATTCAGTCCGCCTCTCCGAGAAATCCGAGCCGTCCGATTAGTCTGAGTTGTCCTGTCAGTCATCTTTCACCCTCTACGACTTTCCACAAACCGGAAAATCATGTCGGAGATTGTCTTGGACGACTGCCTTTCATGCACCACTGCCATTACAGTGATGCGGTGTTCCTCCTGAATGTAAAACACAAGGTTGGGATGCAGAATCAAATGCCTTACGGTATAAGCCTCAGTAGAATATTTCTTGTCGTATGTCCCGCTTTCGGGGAAACGGTACAGCGTTTCCACCTTTTTATAAATACGTTCCAAAGTCTTTACCGCAGTTCTCTCTCCGAAATTATCCGCAACGTATTGGGCGACATCTTTCAGTTGCCTCTTGGCCAACGTAGACCAGTAAATCTCTACTTCCATCCAAGTTCCCCCTTCACCAAGTCCAACACTTGCGAGTGCGGAACGCATTTGCCGGCACGGCTCTCCTGAAAGGCGAAATCAGCGGCAGCCCTCATCGCCCTGTCATCCAACTGCGCGGCAAAGTCCTCC